>DAWCEJ010000269.1:0-5534 GCA_052274955.1 Collinsella sp. | reverse complement strand
CGACCTGACCTCCGTTACGCATGGGCGCGCGCTCGGTCTGACGCCCCATGCCAAGATGAGCGGCCTAACCATTAGCTGTGTCACCTTTACGGGACTTGCCGTCAACTGGTGCGGTGTCGCCCCCGAGATTCGTTTTCCCGGTGGGTTGACGATCGACCTTGGCGTGCTTTCGACCACCATCTGCGGCTATTCGTTCCCGTGGCTCTATATTGTCTTTTGCTGGCTGATGATTGCCGGTCTTTCTAATGCCGTGAACCTGACCGATGGCCTTGACGGTCTTGCTGGCGGCACCTCCATGATCGCCATGCTCGCCATGGCTGCCATGGCGTTTTTGCACGGAGACGTGAACCTGTCCATCTTCTGCACCGCGTGTGCCGGTGCCTGCTTGGGCTTTCTGTGGTTCAACTGCTATCCGGCGAGCATCTTTATGGGTGATACCGGCTCGCTTGCTCTGGGCGCCGCGTTTGCCTGTACGTCCATCATGACTAACACCGAGGTCGTCTCCCTCATCATCGGCGGCCTGTTTATCGTTGAGACCCTGTCGGTCATGATTCAGGTTGTCTACTTCCACTTTACGCACAAGCGCGTCTTCCTTATGGCGCCCATCCATCATCATTTCGAAAAGAAGGGTTGGGCCGAGACCAAGGTCGTCATCCGTTTTTGGATTATCGCTGCGGCATTTGGTGCCGTTGGCCTTGCTCTGTTCTTCCAGTTGGGATAGTGGTCTTTCATGCCTCTTGCTGATGTCTTTAGCCTGCTCGTTTTGGGTCAGGGCAAATCCGGCCTCGATGTCGCCCGCTGGGCGCTGGCACATCCAGAGCGCGTAAGCGCCGTTACCGTGTATGGCGGCGGCACCTCTGAGCCCAATGACGCCACGCGTGCGCTCGAGGCTGCTGGTGCGTCGTTTGTCTATGGGACCGAACAGGTCGAGGGCGCCTATGACGTATGCGTGACGTGCCCGGGCATCTCGGAGTTCTCGGGCTTCTTTAAGGCCGGGTGCGAACATGCCGCTCAGATTATGGGTGAGCCAGAGTTTGCCTATCGCCTGTCGCCCGATAACTGGATTGCCATCACGGGCACCAACGGTAAGACGACCACCACGTCGCTGACTGATTATCTGCTCAAGGCTGCCGGCGAGGCCAGCGTAGCTGTCGGCAACATCGGCGAGCCGCCGGTCAACGAGATTGACAGCCGAGCCCACAACGAGTGGTTTGTGGCTGAGCTCTCGAGCTATCAGATTGCTACGACCACCGAGCTCCACCCTCGCGTGGCAGTGCTGCTCAACATCACTCCCGACCACTTGGGCTGGCATAAGAGCCATAAGAACTATGCGCTTGCCAAGATCAAGCTGTTTGACAATATGGTCGATGACGATCTGGTGGTTGTCGACGTCGAAGACGCCGGCATTCACGAGTTCGATGAGTACATCTATACACCGGGTCGCCGCATCTGCAAGGTCGCTTTTGACGAGCCCGAGGGTGCAGACGCCGCCTTTGTGCGCGACGGCAAAATGGTCGTGCGCCTGAAGGGCGTCGAGACTCAGCTTGTCGCCACGTTCGAGCTCAAGATCTCGGGCCACCACAATGTCATCAATGCCTTATGTGCCGCCACGGCTGCTCTGGCCGTCGGTGCCGATGTCGATGGTGTCCGCCGCGGTCTGGCCTCGTTCCAGCCGCTCGAGCATCGCGTGGAGCCGTGCGGCGAGATTGACGGTGTGCGCTACGTCAACGATTCCAAGGCGACCAACACCGACGCGGTCGAGAAGGCACTGACGGCATTTCCCGATGACGACGTGATCTTGCTGCTCGGCGGCCACGATAAGGGCACGCCGCTCACGGACTTCGCGCGCGTTGTAATGGATAACGTGCGCTCGGTCGTCTGCTTTGGCGATGCGCGCGAGCGCTTCACCGCCGCTATGGACGAGGCCGATGTCGATGGCGATGTGGATATCGCCCAGGCGGATGACCTACGCGATGCCGTGGACGTTGCCCGTTCGCTGTCGAGCCGTGGCGACGTGATCTTACTTTCTCCTGCCTGCTCTTCGTTCGATGAGTTCTCGGGCTATGAGGAGCGCGGCCGCGTGTTTAAGGACTATGTGGCGCAGCTTGCCGCTGCGGCGGAATCGCAAATGGAATAGGGGTTGCCGGTGAGAGAGGAGAGCCCCCGACAAGGTATGAGGAGGCCCGACTCGGATCGTGCTTCCTCGCGGCGCAGCATACCGCGTTCCGGTCGCGGCGGGCAGACGTTTAGCGAACGCTATATTGCCGGCGTTCCCGCCCGTATCATGCGCCCCCGCCTGATATTCATGGCCTGCCTGTTTACTTTGGTGTGCTTTGGCCTGCTGATGGTGTACTCGGCGTCTTCGGTCGAGGCACTGCACGAGAATGGCTCGGCGACGTTTTTTCTGGGTCGACAGGCCGCGTTTGCCGTGGTCGGTGTTTTGGCGCTGATTGCCATCGTGCGCGTTTTGCCGGACGGTTGGTTTGGGGAAGACGTGCTCAGGATCTTCCTCATAGGCATGATAGGGCTACTGTTTCTGGTGTTCTTGGTGGGCAGCGGCAGCCGTGGCGCCACGCGCTGGCTCAACATCGCCGGCATTCAGTTCCAGCCTTCCGAGTTTTTAAAGCCATTTGCCATTGCGTATTCGGCCATCATGCTCGATCGCTTCTTTTCGCCCGGTGGCAACATCAACGAATTCCTTCGCAAGATGGGCATCTACCTGGGCATTTCGCTCTTTCTGATCTTTATCCAGCCCGATTTCGGTACCGTCCTGATCATCCTATTGACCCTCATGTGCATGGCGTTGTTTGCGGGTCTCGACCCAAGATTTATCATCGGCGTGATAATCTTCGGCATTCTCGTGATCGTGATTGCGCTTGTCGCAGAGCCGTACCGTATGGTGCGTATTCAGGTTGCCTTGAACCCTTGGGCCGACGAGTATGGTGACGGCTATCAGGCCACGCTTGCCATCATGGCCTTTGCCTCGGGCGGTCTGTTCGGCCGTGGCATCGGCAACTCAACCATGAAGTACTCGTATCTGCCCGAGGCGCACAATGACTACATCCTGGCCATCATTGGCGAGGAAGTCGGTTTTGTCGGAACCGTGCTGTTCTTCTTGGTGTTTGCGATGCTGATCTACTCGGCGTTTCGCATTGCCGAGCAGGCGACCGATCGTCGGGGCGCGCTCATGGCGTCTGGCTCTGCGGTCATTCTCGCGGTGCAGTTTTTGATCAATGCGCTGGGCATCCTCAACGTGTTTCCCATGACGGGCAAACCGTTGCCGTTTATTAGCTACGGCGGTTCGTCGATTATTGTGTCGCTTATGCTTGCCGGGTTGATCCTGCGCGTTTCGTACGAGAGCGCCCGCCGCGATGAGTATGACCGCCGCCGTGAGAGCTTTGCCGTTATGGACGAGAGCACCGCCGGCGTGGCCCATGTGCGCGGTGAACGACCTTCGCGTAGCGGCTTTACCGTTCTGGATGGTTCTGCATCCGAGCCGGCAGCTCTTCCACGCTCGCGAACGGCTCCGCAAGGTCGTCCGCAGCGCCCCAGCCCTCGCAACGCGGGCGGCGGATATAATCGAATCGATTTGAACTCGGCCCCGTCGGCGCGTCTGCGCACCGACGACCAGGGACCGCGTGTACGAAGGGACTACCATGACCGATAAGATGACCGTTGCTATTGCAGCCGGCGGCACGGCAGGGCATATCAACCCCGCGCTCGCCTTGGCCGAAGAGCTGCGTGACCGTGGCCACCACGTTGTGTTCGTGGGCCAGTCGCGCAAGCTCGAGGGTCGTCTGGTCCCCGAGGCTGGGTTTGATTTTGTGCCCATTACGGTTACGGGCTTCGACCGCTCCCGTCCTTGGACGGCGCTGACCTCGCTGTGGCGTGTCAACAAGGCCAAGCGTGCGCTCGCCAGTCATTTCTCAAAGGTCGGCAAGCCCGATGCCGCCATCGGTTTTGGTGCCTATGTCGAGGTTCCGTTGCTGGGGTGGTGCAAGGGCGCAGGCGTTCCGTATCTGCTGCATGAGCAGAACTCTGTTCCGGGCCTGGCCAACAAGATGATGAACTCCCACGCCGCCCGCGTGTGCATCTCGGTGCCGGCAGCGCGTTCGGTCTTTGAGCGCGAAGGTGACCCTGACCACGTGCTCATGACCGGCAACCCCGTACGTCGCTCGGTGATCGAGGGCGATCGCGCTCGCGGCCGCAAGGCACTTGGCGTTCCCGAGGACGCTACGCTGCTGCTCGTCTTTGGCGGTTCACTTGGCGCCCAGCACCTCAACGAGCGCGTGGCTTCGCTCAAAAACGAGCTGCTTTCGCGCAAGAACCTCTATGTGTTGCATTCGACGGGTGCCGACGGCTTTGAGGAGACCGAGCGCGCTTTGGCGCTGACGCCCGAGGAGGCGAAGCGTTACCGCGTCCAGCCTTACATCGACAACATGGGCGACATGCTGGCTGCTGCCGATTTGGTGCTCTCGCGTTCGGGCGCATCGAGCGTGGCCGAGATCGCTGCGCTCGCCGTGCCTTCGGTGCTCGTGCCGTACCCGCATGCGACGGCCGACCACCAAACCACCAATGCCCGTTATCTGGTCGACGCCGGGGCTGGCGTGCTCTGCGCCGATGCCGATATCGACGGTTCTGCCTTTGCCGATGAGCTGCTGCACCTGGTCGATGACGCGGCGGCACGCGACGCCATGCGTCAGGCGGCGCGCGGTCTGGCTCAGGATAGGGCCGCCGCTCTTCTGGCGGATGCGGTAGAGGGTTTGCGTTAGTTAGACGGGATATCGTCGGTCGCCCTCGCGCTGATGCGGTAGGTGCGGTACAGTTAACGGGTTACAGGCAGTGTTTACGCAAGGAGTACACGAGCACATGGCTGATTCCCAGACTGCAACCTCCGCGCCCGAGTTTAAGAGCGCCCACTTTATCGGTATCGGCGGCGCCGGCATGAGCGGCATCGCCCTCGTTCTGCACGAGCGCGGTTATGCCGTTACCGGCTCCGACCTTAAGACGTCACGTTATATCCGCCAGCTTACCCGCGCTGGTGTGAAGGTGCATGTGGGCCATGAGGCCGCCACGATCGACGAGGTCAAGCCCGACGTGGTTGTTGTGTCCACCGCTATTCCGGAGTCCAACCCTGAACTCGTGCGCGCTCGCGAGCTGGGTATTCCCGTGTGGCCCCGTGCCAAGATGCTCTCTGCTTTGGGCCACGGCTACACCACCGTCGCTGTTGCCGGCACGCATGGCAAGACCACCACGTCTTCGATGTGCGCCACCATGCTCGACCGCATGGGTCTGGATCCGAGCTTCTTGATCGGCGGCATCGTCGAGGGCTATGACACGAACGGCAAGAACGGCTCGGGCGACTACTTTGTCGCCGAGGCCGACGAGTCCGACAGCTCCTTCCTGTTCCTGAACCCCAACGTGGTCATTGTGACCAACGTCGAGGCCGACCACCTCGATCACTACTCGGGTATCGAGGAGATCGAGGCAACTTTCGCCAAATTCATGAGCCTGGTGGGCGAGGACGGCACCGT
>DAWCEJ010000268.1:0-1123 GCA_052274955.1 Collinsella sp. | reverse complement strand
GGGCTACTTCGCTCGCCCCGACTCCATCATGAACGGCAAGAGTGTCTACGCTTGCCGTTATGACATGGGTCGTCAGCTGGCACATGAGGAGCCCGTCGAGGCCGACCTGGTCATCGGCGTGCCCGACTCCGGCCTGCCGCCCGCGGAGGGCTATTCGCACGAGAGCGGCATTCCCTTTGGCGAGGGCCTCATCAAGAATCGTTATGTGGGCCGTACGTTTATCGAGCCCACGCAGGAGCTGCGAGCCATGGGCGTGCGCATGAAGCTCAATCCGCTGCGCGACAACATCGAGGGCAAGCGCCTGGTCGTCATCGACGACTCCATCGTGCGCGGCACCACCATGGTGCAGCTCGTCAAGATGCTGCGCAACGCCGGCGCCAAGGAGATTCACATCCGCATCAACTCGCCCGAGGTCATCTGGCCGTGCTTCTACGGTATCGATACCGACGTGCAGTCGCAGCTCATCAGCGCCAACAAGACGGTCGAGGAGATCTGCGAGTACATCGGCGCCGATTCGCTGGCCTTCCTTTCGGTCGAGGGCCTGCTGAAGGTCATGCCCAAGGGCGGCTACTGCGATGCGTGCTTTACCGGACGCTACCCCGTGGCGATTCCCGAGAGCTTTGGCCGCGACAAGTTCATGGAGGGCTTTAAGCCCCGCAACCTGGATAAGCCGCTGCATTTTGACGACGACGCCGTGGTCGAGAAATACGATGACCGCAGCTGGGAAGAGGAGCACGGCGAGGCCTAAAACCTGCCATGTGGGGACAGGTTTATTTTGGTAGGTTTTACCTGCTGTTTTGTTGATATGACGGCGCGTGCTGTTATGGCGTGCGCCGAAATGAACGCAACTATGAGCACCGTTTGGCGCCCGCGCGGCGCCACGGTAGTGGGAGAGGAAGGCTCAGATGAGCGACAGCAAGCATGTGACGTACGAGGACGCCGGCGTCGATACCGCCGAGGGTGGCCGCGCCGTCGACGCTATTAAGCAGATGGTCAAGGACACCAACCGCCCCGAGGTTATCGGCGGCATCGGTGGCTTTGGTGGCCTGTTCTCGGCCGCCGCGCTCAAGGATATGGAAGACCCGATCCTGATCAGCGGCACCGACGGCGTGGGCACCAAGCT
>DAWCEJ010000267.1:0-1817 GCA_052274955.1 Collinsella sp. | reverse complement strand
GCGCAAGATTGGCCTCCATGAGCTCCTTGGCCAGCGCCTTGACGCCCAGGCGCGTATCGGTCGCCACCTGGTCGTTGCGCGAACGCCCAGTATGCAAGCGTTTGCCAGCCTCGCCGATACGACGCGTCAGCTCGCTTTCGATGGACATATGAATGTCCTCGTCGTTGATATCAAAGGTGAAGTTGCCGGCATCGATATCCTGTTCGATTCCGGTCAGGCCCTCGGCAATCGCCTGCTCGTCCTCGGCGCTGATAATGCCCTGGGCCGCCAGCATCTTGGCATGTGCCTTAGATCCGGCGATATCCTGCTTATAGAGATGTTTGTCAACCGGCAACGACGCGCCAAACTCCTGCGTGACCTCGGCCACGCCTGCCTCAAAACGACCGCCCCAAAGAGCCATGGAACCGTCCCCTTTCATCAAATCCCAAAACAAGCGCCCAAAGCAATGCGCCCTGTCGCTAAAGCGATTTCTCAACCGCTAGTTTTGTATATTCCCCACCATGTGCGAGGCCATATAGCTAATTTGCAAAGAAGTGACGCGCCATGCACTTGGCGCCCAACGTCTCCCTCCGAATGTTGCCCTGCGAACCATCGATCCAGGCCTTTAGGCTCATAGGAACGTCCTCGACCTTTGCAGCATCGAACTCGGGCGCGAGGGCAAGTAAAGCATGCGCGATAGCATTGAACATAATGGATACTCCCCATATATATAGGCGCAGGGCCGTCAAATTGATAGGAGGAGCCCCGCCGGACAACCCCGGCGGGGCTCGGACTCAGCCGCAGACGCGGCATCATATATGCGGGCGGAACGTAGGGGCCACCGATGTTAAGAAGTGTCAGCAAGCATAACGAAAGGTAGGGACCCCATGCGCCCGTTATGTATCACGCGGATGGGCCGCGCGGATACCAAAGGAAGGAGGCGCTAGGCCTGGGCGGCAGCAGAGCTGGGGCCCTGGACCTTAGCCCACGTCTTGAGCGACAGCGTATCGATCTCGATAAAGCCGGCGCTGGCCTTCTCGTCAAACGTAGTGTCGCGGTCGTAGGTAGCCAGACCGTAGTCATACAGGCTAAACGGGCTCTTGCGGCCGACGACATGGCAGTTGCCCTTAAAGAACTTCAGACGGACGGTGCCGGTCACGAACTTCTGGGTGTCGGCCATAAAGGCATCGAGCGCGTTTTTGAGCGGGCTGTACCACTGGCCGTTGTACACGGCGGTGGCCCAATCCTGCTCGAGCTTAATCTTGGTCTTGAGCAGGTCGCCCTCGACGCAGATGTCCTCGAGCGCCTTGTGGGCGGTGATGAGCGTCAGGGCGCCAGGAACCTCGTAGCACTCGCGACTCTTGAGGCCCACCAGACGATCCTCGACCAGGTCGAGACGGCCAAAGCCGTTGTCACCCGAAATCTTGTTGAGGGCGATGACGATCTCGGAGAGTTTCATCTTCTTGCCATCGACGGCGACGGGCTTGCCCGCCTCAAACTCAATCTCGGTGTAGGTCGGGGTGTCCGGCGTGTCCTCGGGGTTCTTGGTCATAACCCAGGCGTCGTCGAGCGGCTCGTTCCAGGGATCCTCCAGGTGACCGCACTCGATGGCGCGACCCCACAGGTTGTCGTCGATGGAATAGGGGTTGTCGTTGGCGCCCTCGGGAACCGGCACGTTGTGGGCGTGAGCATAGGCAACCTCATCGGGACGGCACTTCAGATCCCACTCGCGAACCGGGGCGATAACCTTAAGCTCGGGGTCGAGGGCCTTGACGGCAGCCTCAAAACGAACCTGGTCGTTACCCTTGCCGGTGCAGCCGTGGGCGACGTAGGTCGCG
>DAWCEJ010000266.1:0-7336 GCA_052274955.1 Collinsella sp. | reverse complement strand
GACCAGAAGGTCAGCGCCCTCTCATTTCGCGTCACCTGGGCGCAAATGCGGCCCGCTCGCTGTCGGTGACTGACATCGAGCGGGCCGTCATTGGCGCGCTTTGACGACTAAGGCTCGGCCCCGTTGTGGCGGAGTCGGGCCTTATTGCATTTGCCCAGATAAAACCTGCCAAAATAAACCTGTCCCTATTTGGCAGGTTAGCGGAGCTTGCTGGTCTCGAAGTATTCGGGGAACTGGTCCAGAACCTCAGTTTGGTTACGGAACATCATGTGCAGGTGCTTGCTGACCAAAAAACTCGCTTCGATGGGGTCGCGACCGGCGATAGCGCGGCGGATTTGCTTGTGCTCGTTAACAGTCTCCTGATTGTCGAGCGTCTGCGTGGCGGCGCGCAGCCAGCGGAAGCGCTCCAGGTCGGCATTGGTCGCCTCGAGCCACGACCACACGGTACTGCGACACGCGATGCTAAAGATCATGCGGTGCATAAGGTTGTCGCTTAAAAAGAAGCCGATGCGATCCTCCTCGGCCATGGTCTTTTCCTGCAGCGCGATGGCTCGGTCGAGCTGCTCGATGCCTGCCGAGGTGGCACGGGCGCAGCACTCCACAATCACCTGCTTTTCCAGGTGCTCGCGAATGTAGCAGGCGCTCTCGGCAAGAGTGAGGTTGATGGGCGAGACATAGGTGCCGCTTTGGGGCACGGTACGCACCAGGCCCTCTTGCGCCAGACGCACCAGCGCCTCGCGCACAGGGGTTCGCCCCATATCAAGGTCGTCGCAAAGCTGCTTTACGCCCAGCTTTTCGCCCGGCTTGTAGTCCAGGTAGACGATTTTGCGTCGAATGGTGTGGTAGGACTGGTCCTGTAGGCTCGTTTCCTGCTCGCCGACGTGCATCGATTCTTCCATAGTGCCTCGCAACCGTTCTATCACACTCATATATCAGCTGTAAATTATGCCGCGAATCAGCTCTCCGCGGTGGGTAATTCGGCTGTTGCCCAAGAACTATTGCGGCATCTTAGTCTTTGTTTGCGCATAGCTGTGCTCAATGTTGCCGTATCATAAGCCGTCGCAAACGTGAAATAGAAAGAAGGAATCCCATATGCAACTGGCAAATATCGTACGCGAGCGCTGGAAAGGCGTCTTGTTCTGCCTGATCGTCGCCATTCCCGCGACGTTGCTCGGCAAACAGATTGAGGTGGTCGGCGGGCCGGTGTTTGCCATCCTCTTTGGCATGGTCCTGGCGCTCGTTTTTCCCAAGAATCGTCGCGAACAGCTCGCCGACGGTGTCACCTATACGTCTAAAAAAGTCTTGCAGTACGCGGTAATCCTGCTTGGCTTTGGCATGAACCTCTCCCAGATTCTGTCCAAAGGCGCTCAGTCGCTGCCGATTATCGTGGCGACGATCTCGACCTCGCTTGTCATCGCCTTCGTGCTCTGTCGCGTCATGAACGTGCCGGGCAAGATCGCGACGCTTGTGGGTGTGGGTTCGTCGATTTGCGGCGGTTCCGCCATCGCCGCGACCGCGCCCGTCATCGATGCCGACGATCGCGAGATTGCCCAGGCTATTTCGGTCATCTTCCTGTTTAACGTTATCGCGGCGCTCGTGTTTCCGGCGCTCGGCGGCATGCTCGGGCTGACCAACGAGGGCTTTGGCCTGTTTGCCGGCACCGCCATCAACGACACCTCGTCGGTAACGGCTGCGGCGAGTGCCTGGGACAGTATGCATCCCGGCGCCAATGTGCTCGAAAGCGCCACAGTGGTCAAGCTCACCAGGACGCTGGCCATTATTCCCATCACGTTGGTTCTCGCATGCTGGCAGATGCATCTGGCGCGCAAGGCCGGCGGCGACGCCAAAAGCACGTTCTCGCTTAAACGCGCCTTTCCCATGTTCGTGCTGTTCTTTGTGCTGGCGAGCGTAATCACCACGGTGCTTCAGCTTCCTGCATCTATTACGGCGCCTATCAAGGAGCTGTCGAAGTTCTTTATTGTGATGGCTATGGCGGCTATTGGCTTTAATACCGATATCGTCGAGCTGGTCAAAAAGGGCGGCAAGCCCATTGCATTGGGCTTTTGCTGCTGGATTGGCATTGCGTGCATGAGTTTGGGAATGCAGCACGTGCTGGGAATCTGGTAGAGAAGTAGCTTATTTGCGTGCTGCGTGCTGCGTGCTGGCGAGCGCATACCTGCGGTGGAGCGATAGGAGCTCTTGCGGGTATGGCTTGTCCGCAGGTTTATAGGTCCCGAAGAGCTCTTATCGCCCCGCCAGGATGGCGATGCGGGGCAACTCATATACTCGCAGGACGGCGGCTTCTGCCCTATAGTGTTTGGTGAGTAATATCGTTCAATTTTGAAACACTCGCCCGTGCGCCCATCAGTGGCAGCGTGGCGCCGAAGACGGGGCGCAATATGAACAGTGACGCCAAGCTGCAAATCTTGATCGAGGCCTTGGCCGCTGCCGGGGCCTCGGCGTTGGCAATCGATGGGCATGGACGCGTGGCGATTTCGACCATGGATGATGCCGCGCTCGAGCAAGATGTCGCGGCATTTGTCGCCGAGCGCCTGGGGCGCGTGGGCAACGGCACGCGTCTGGTGATGGGGCATGCGGGAGGGCGCTTGAGCCTCACGGTGCGTCCGGTCGTCAAGGAAGACGGCGCGCTCTGGGTGGTCGTGATCCGCGAGGTGCGCGGTGTGGCGGCACACGCGGGCATTGAGTGGCTTAACGCAGATGAGGTCGAGGCGCGCTACGAGGCAAGCGCGTACGGCATTGTCGAGGGTGCCGCTACGGTCTCTGGCCCCGTCTGCGAAAGCTATGCCCGCGGCGTGCCCCTCATGTTGGAGGGCGAGCTGGGTGCTGGCCAGGCAGAGATTGCAAAACGCCTCTATCTGGATGGGCCTTATGCTGACGAACCCTTTGTGTCCGTGGCACTTGACGAGCTTTCGGATCGCGGCTGGCGCCATCTGCTCAAAAGCTCGGAATCGCCGCTGTTCCAGGCAAGGCTGACCCTTTGTATTGGCGGCTGGCATGCACTTTCGCCGCAGCGTCTGCGCGAGCTTGTCTCTGCGATGACCGACACGGCGCTGGCCGCGCGTTGCCATGTGATTCTGACGGCAAACGATGTGCCGGGCGGTGGCGAAAGCGATCAGGCCGCTTTTGTAACCGAGCGCTTGGCGTGCGCAGTGAGTGTGGCGCCTGCGATTGCCGAGCAGGGTGGCGCATCGAAAAAGGTTGCGCGGTATTTGTCGTATCTGTCAGATGTCTTTGGAACTGCCGCTCCGAGTATGTCTGAGGAGGCTGCCTCGACACTCAACGGCTATCGCTGGCCACGCAACTATCTGCAGCTTCGCGAGGTCTCGGAACGACTCTATATATTAGTAGGGTCGGGTGTGGCGGAGCGCGCGGTGGCGGAGGAGGTGCTCGCCCAGGAGGACGTCATCAAAACCGCAACCTTTGGCACTCCGACGCTCGACAGCGACCTGTATATCCTGCGTCCACTGACCGATACCGAACGCGACATCGCGCGGCTGGTCGTAGGCTACCTTCAGGGCAACCGGACCCGCGCTGCCGAGGTGCTGGGAATAAGCCGCACGACCCTGTGGCGCTTGCTGAAGGACGACGACCGCTGAGCGAGGCGCTCGTGACCGCATACAGCGCGTGTGCTACAGTCCAAAGCGGTAATGTTTCGATTGCGTTACGGCGTGCGGGGGCGTATGGCGGAGACTTCAAAACCAAATCGGGCTCGAAAGCCCACGGCGCCGGTCAACCGTCGCACGACTTCGCGGACGTGGGGCAAAAGCGCCTCAGGCTTCGACGGCTCGTTCAAACGCACTAGATATGGCTATCCTTCGGCAAGCGCTCGCTTGGCCATGCAGGCCGAATCGTCGCTGTGGGGCCGTAAGCATGTGGTGGGGTCAAGGCTCAAGCACGATGGAACGCTCGGCTTCATTAGCCGTGGCGCTGCTCGCCGTAGCGGCCTCAATCCCGCAGGCTGGCATCGCTATGTTCCGATCGCGGTCGTTGTCGCGGTGGTTGTCATCGCGCTCGCGGCGCTTGGTTACGCCGGCGGCGGGGCCAATCTGGACGCAATGTTTAAGTCGCCCGAGCTCGCGCATGCAGGCACAGAAGTTGTCGAGGGCGCTCAGGCCCAGACGGGCGTCGCGCCCCAGCGTGGTATCGTTGCGGCGGCCTCCACCATCGCCGACGCGCAAAAGGACGAGGACGAACAGGGCGACAGCGCCGAAACGACCCACGCGAACGAAACGACGACAACTCCATCGGCAAGATAAGTTGCGAGTGGAGCAGCAAATTTGGGACGGGGCCTTTTAGCTGCCCAAGTGCCAGATGTCACCAGTGGCGCACCCAATGTCAGTCACCAACAGCGAACGAGCCGCATTTGCGCCAAGGTGACGTGAAATGAGAGGGCGCTGACCTTTTGGTCGCGCCCTCGAAATTGAACGTCAGATTGGCGCAAATGCGGCTCGCGCAGCGTCAGCGGGTCCGCCGTTCGTTAGAACGGCGGAACTAATTACCTGACGTACACGACGTTGTCGCGGCGGGGTTTGGCCTGGGGAAGCACGTCTTCGGCATAGCCCAGAATGCAGTTGCCCACACCGCGCAGGCTTCCGTCGGCGGGCAGACCCCACTTGGCCAGCAGTTCCAATCCCTCGGGTGAGTCAAAGACCTCGTGTGCGCGGTGGATCCAACACGAATCGACGCCCAGCGCATAGGCTGCGTTGAGCAGGTTGCCCATGGCGAGCGAGCCGTCTTCCAGGTGCGTGGGCACGCTGCGGTCGACGAGCACCACCACAACGGTCTTGGCGCCGTAGAAGGGATCTCCCTCGCTACCCATAACTTGGGCGTTGAACTGTGAGAGGCACTCGACGGTTGCGGGGTCGGTGACGGCGACGAACGTGACCGGCTGGCGTCCCATGCCGCTCGGCGCATACTGGCCGGCTTCGATAATGCGTGCGAGCTTCTCGGCCTCGACAGGGCGATCGCTGTATTTGCGGCAGCTGCGGCGATGGATGAGTGCCTCGATGGTCTCCATGTGTCCTCCTGACGTTGGTTTCGATGCCTCGTTCTTACCCGCCGAACCAAAACCGTAATCGCGCCGTCGGCTTCAAACAATGCAAGCTACCAAGTGGGAAATTTGGTTTGCATAAAACTTCAGCCAGAATGTGACAAACCGGTGAGATGATTAAACGTTTTATCCCGTCTACCCTGCGGTTTTTACCATTTGCCTAAATGATGCGCGCATAAGCTCTGATAAAGGTTTTACTAAAGGAGTACCAACGTTTATCAACGCGCCATGGTGGCGCCGGGCCAGGAGGTAACATCATGTTCCAGGCTGGGGATGTCGTCGAGACCGACTTCGAAGGATTTCTGAAGCTGTTGCGTTCCAAGACGCGCGCTTTCGTGTCGATCAACGATCACGAGTACTACATCACGCACACCGATGGCTATTGGCGTGTTCAGGATTGCGCGGCCCTCAACGATAAGGGCCACTTTACTGACTGCTCCGAGCTGGTCAACACGGTCTGCGAGGTTGTCGAGCTGCCTTGGATCTGCGGCAAGAGCCTGCACGACAGCTTCTCGGGCGCCACGGTCTACGAGGCCGTCGCTGCTTAACAGCCAACAATCGATATTCTCTCGCAACCGCCGGCGCCGCCCCGCGCCGGCGGTCTTTTTTGTCGATATGTTATATAGGTCGCACGTCTTTCACGGCCGCCCTTGACGATAGTCAAAACTCGGACTAACCTGAAACTACAATTAGTCAAAACTCGGACTATCGAATGGTGGGAGAGATGGATTGCGCGGTTACGTTGGTCGATTTTGACCGGATGCTCAACGGGCTTGACCGTATCTATTCGGAGTTCGCGCGCGCCTGCGGTCTTTCGGACTGCGCTTACTGGATGCTCGTCGATACCAGCACGGCGGGCGGCAGTATTGCCGTAAGCCGCCTGACGAGCGAATGGTTCTACAGCAAGCAGACCATCAACTCGGCCATTAAAACCTTGACGGCGCGGGACTTTGCAACGTTGGAGTTTGTCGAAGGCAGCCGTAAGAACAAGGTTGTGCGTTTGACCGAAGCGGGCATGCGGTTTGCCGAGCGTTATGCGCTGCCGGCACTCAAGGCCGAGCAGCGAGCCTTTGGCGCGCTTGAGCCGTGTGAGCAACGCGAAATCATGCGCCTAATCGGAAAATTTTCCCATGCGCTCGGCGATGAGTGCGATGCCTTTAAGCAGATATCGCTGCCGAGAGCCAGGCCGAGAATCAAGGTGAGGGGGAGTCGTGCGACTCATAATGAGGTTTATGAGGCCGTATCGCGGGCTGATTGCGGTGACGCTGTTTGTACTGCTGATAGATAACGTCGGCACGCTGCTGGTGCCTACAATGTTGGCGAATATGGTCAATACTGGTATCACGACGGGCGATATCGACTACATCTTGCGCAACGGCGTGTATATGCTCATCGCGACCGGCATGGCCAGTGGCGGCGCGGTGCTGGGCTGCTATCTTTCGGCCCGTCTGGCGGCCAATGTGGCCTGCGACATTCGCAACGCCGTCTACGATAAGTCGCTCGAGCTATCCGCCAGCGACTTTGAGCGCTTTGGTACGGGTTCGATGATCACGCGCTCGCTCAACGACATCAACGTGATCCAGCAAGCGATCCTGCAGACGATTCAGCTGGTGTTACCGGTACCGTTCTTGGCCGTGGCGGGCATCATCTTTGCCTGGTTTATCGATCCTGCCATGGGCACGCTGCTGGGCGTGGTCGTTGCGATCGTGCTGGTGGCGGCGGTCTTTACCGTTGCCAACGCCGCGCCGATCTTTATGCGCCTGCAGAGCTTTATCGACCGCATGAACGTGGTGCTGCGCGAGAACATCGTGGGCGTGCGCGTCATCCGCGCATTTAACAAGGAGCGCCACGAGGAGCAGCGCCTGGACGAGGTGTTTAGCGATTACGCAGCCAATGCCATCAAGGTCAACCACCTGTTTGTGGGTCTCGACAGCTCCAGCTTCTTTTTGATGAATATCGCCGAGGTGGCGGTGCTGTGGGTGGGCGGCAACCGCGTGGGCGTCCATGCCATGCAAATCGGCAGCATCTCGGCCGTGCTGGAGTACGCGATCCTGATCTTGTTCTTTGTGATGATGGCGCAGATGGTGGTGCTGACGCTTCCGCGCGCCGCGGCGTGCCTCAGCCGTGCACAGCAGGTGCTCGAAATCGAGCCGAGCATCGTGGACGGTAAGGCTACGCTGGGCGACGGGACGCCTGAGTCCGCAGCCGGAGCCGACACGGTGGCCGTGTTCGCCGACATGTCGTTCCGGTGTGACGATGCGGGCG
>DAWCEJ010000265.1:0-9450 GCA_052274955.1 Collinsella sp. | reverse complement strand
GGGGCCGCCCTGGCCCACGGCCTCGACGGCAGCCATGATATCAGCCGCTCTGTCGCCCACCACGCACAGGTTGTGCGAGTCGTGGCCGATCGTCGAGGCGATGGCACCGCCCGTGATGGTAAAGCCGCGCACCCAGCCGCGACCGATATGCTTGCCGACCAGGCCCAGGCCAGCGGGGCCGTCGCCATCGGCGCCCTCGGCCTGCAGCGACACGCCGCGGCCGTGGCGCTCGATCAGCATAATGCGGCGCAGGCCCTCGGCACTCTCGGGGCGAGCCATACCCGTGATGGCCTTACCCGGCACCACGTCGATCACGGCCTCGCCCGGCTTAAAGGCATAGTCGAACACGTCGAGCGATAGCTTCGGCAGTTTAACGGAAGCGCGCAGCTCATCGGCAAGGGCCGCAACCTCGGCCATCTCGGGTGCAATCTCGCCCACAAAGGTGCCGTCCTGCGCCACCAGAGCACCGGAGGCATATACGCGATGCGGAGCCGTGGCAAACGTCAGGTCGTTGAGTACCAGCAGGTCGGCACGCTTGCCCGGGGCGATGGCGCCACGCAGTTCGTGCGGGTCGCGGCAACCGTGGTCCAGGCCAAACGCCTCGGCCGTGGACAGGGACGCCATAGAGATGGCAACCACGGGGTCGATACCGGCCTCGACAGCCACGCGGCAGGCATTGTCAATCATACCGGTCGAAAGCGCGTCGGAGGGAGCGCGGTCGTCGGTCGCAAAGCAGCAGCGGCGGGCACGGGCAGGATTCTCCAGCAGCATCGGAGACAGGTTGGTCAGGTCATGGCTGCACGTGCCTTCGCGCAGCATCACGTACATACCGCGAGACAGCTTGTCGAGCGCCTCCTCGGGAATCGTCGACTCGTGGTCGGCGATAATACCTGCTGCGGCATAGGCGTTGAGGTCCTTACCAGCAACGAGCGGCGCGTGGCCGTCAACCTGCTTGGACGGCGTCTGGTTGGCAGCATCGATGCGAGCACAGGTCTCGGGATCGGCCATAAAGACGCCCGGCAGGTTCATCATCTCGCCCAGACCAAAGGCATCGCCCGGATGCTCGGCAAAAAACGCCTGCATATCGGCAGCCGAAATAACGGCACCGGCCTGCTCGTCGGGCAGCGCGGGCACGCACGAAGGCATCATGTACTTGATGGAGATGGGTGCGCGGCGGCCGTCCTCAATCATAAAACGCAAGCCGTCGAGACCGGCAACATTGGCAATCTCGTGGCTGTCGGCAATGGCGGTGGTAGTGCCGCGCGTCGCGGCCATGCGAGCATACTCGGCGGGACGGATGTTCGAAGACTCGATATGCAGATGCCCGTCGATAAAACCGGGAGTGAGATAGCGACCCTGGCAGTCGACGGCCTCAGTTGCCTCGTAGGTGCCAGCGGCATCGTCGCGACCATCGTAGAGCACGCCGACGATCACACCGTCCTTGACGGCAACGCTACCGGGCGCCACGCGCTGGCCATATACGTCGACAATCTGCGCATTGGCAAACAGCGTGTCGACGGGCACGCGACCCTCGGCGGCCTCGATCACAGACCTCATGACCTCAACGGACATATATACTCCTTCTACTGTAGAAAAAAGCTGCGGAGCGGACAGACCTTCACCGCAGCAAACTAATAGTCATTGTATGCCCAAACGATGGGCCAGCAACACGCCTCTCCGCTTAACGACACACGCCGCTGAGCGCAATGGGGACTGCCGCTGAGCACCAATACAAGGGGTGTCCCAGAGTGCCGGCACAAAAGGAACGTCCCCAAGTGCCAACTAAAGAGCGCTTTTGTGCACTAAAAACCAGTGAATCTGAAATCTAAAATCAGAAACGCTTGCTGTCCACGAGGCATCGAGTATCGTCCCGTCCCGCACATCGTCCGTCGGACTGGAAAGGGAAATCGGGGCGTCTCCCCCGCCCGTTCCGGATTCGACGCAAAGCAGCACGAGCGACGAGCCCTTCCGGCCTACGCCTCTCCCTCTTCCAACTGGCCTTAATCCCGCAAATCGCATCCTTCTGCCCGAATGAAGGCCACAATCATCGACATATCGTCAGCCGCCCGCCGCCGGGGCGGCTCCCGCATCGTGGCAAAGCGGGTCCGCGCCGGCACATCGGTTGACGGCTCGGCCTACAGCTCGCGCCTTCCGTACAGCCCGAGAGAGACGACGGCGGAGGCGGCCAGCATCAGAAGCGAGGCCGCGAGCAGCGCCGCCATAAAGCTCATGGAGGCCCCGGGCCAAGCCCGAGACCTCCTGGTTGATACCCATTATGCCTTCGCAGGCTCTTCGCCCTGCGCCTCCTCAGCCTCGATCAGCTCCGTTGCGTGCACGATGGCGTCATCGATGTTGGCGTGGAGGTTCTCCTCGCCGATCAGATCGACAAAGCCCGCACGCCCCATCGTCTTCATGGGCTGGCTGTTGACGTGGCTGAAGATAAGGCGCACGCCGCTCTCATCGCAGTACCGATAAAGGGTCTCGAGCGCGTTCATGCCAGTCGCGTCGAGCGAGGGCACGCCGCGCATGCGGATAATCAGGTACTTCGTAAAGTGCTTGAGCGTGATGTTGGAGATGCGGTCGGCCATGCCAAAGAACATCGGGCCGTTGATCTCGTACACGCGCACGCTCTTTGGCAGCTCGCGCAGGTGGGTAACCTGGGAGTCATCGTCGCAGTAGTACTTCCAGCCCCTGACCTCCGTTTCCTCGCTGACCATCTTCATAGACAGCACCACCGTGATTACCATACCGGCACCGATGGCGGTGACCAGATCGAACACGATGGTCAGACCAAGGGTGACGAGCAACTGCCCGTCGCGGGGATGCCGCCGAGCAGCGCGATGAGGAAGCCGGCGACAATCGCGACATACAGGCCCTGCTCGGGCGCCACGCCAGAGGCAATGGCGAGAGCGATGGAAAGCGGCAGGGCTACAACGGCCACGACGATGTCCGAGACAATATCCTTCGGGATCTGCCTGCGCAGCTCCTCTTTATCGGTGTCCTTGATGATGCTGAACAGTATGGGCTTGATCTTGTCGCGCTGCATAGCCTTCAATCCGTGTCGATGCGGTTGCCTTTGAATCCCCGCGGCGTAGCCGGT
This sequence comes from Collinsella sp., assembly GCA_052274955.1. GTDB lineage: Bacteria > Actinomycetota > Coriobacteriia > Coriobacteriales > Coriobacteriaceae > Collinsella. Next base: position 6,350 of record DAWCEJ010000265.1, on the reverse strand, counting down.
CACCCAACACGCGCGGCAAAGCTCCCACCAGGGAACCTCGATGAAACGCATTTGATTGTTAGGGTGAGACGGCACAACGACCGCGGTAGATAATTTAACGTAACGTCTAGCCGTCGCGATCGATAGCGACGCAAAAAACAGCAGGGCGGCGACGTCAGAAGTCAATCTGTTTGCCAGTCAAGAAAAACCCAAGGTCAGCAGTCTATGTAAAGAACATCAGACATTCCTTCGCACTTGATCGACGACCCATGTAAAGCCATCTTGGTAGAAAATGCTTCGGAGAAATAGAAACTTCGTCTCCCGAAAGGAGGAGCCGATGGAGTTGCCGAAACAGCTGAAGGCGCACCGCGAGCGCTTGGGGCTCTCGCAAGAGGCCGTCGCGCAAGCGATCTATGTGTCGCGACAGACGATGTCCAGCTGGGAGAACGGAAAGACATACCCGGATGTTCAAAGCCTGCTGCTTCTAAGCGACCTCTTCGGCGTCTCCATCGATGAGCTCGTGAAAGGAGACGTGGTTTCAATGAAGGAAGTCGTAAGCAAGGATGCGCTCGAGATGGAGCGATTGGCGATGGGGTCTGCTGCCCTGCTGCTCGCGGGGATTGCATGCATGGCAGGCATCTACGCACTACTGCCCGAGCCGTCGTTCATCCCGCATATGTCCGCAGGCGCGCTGATCGGAATACTCGTGTTTGTTGCGTTCTGGATCCCGTCGCTCGCATGCGCGTCGCGCATCGAGAGGATCAAACGCGAGCATGACCTTGTGACGTTCCGCGAGATCAGCGCGTTCATGGACGGCAAGGAGGCTCCGAGCGAGACCGGTGCGCTTTCCGGACGCCAGCCGCTGCTCAGCTCTGCGCTCAAGATGGCCTGCGGTGCGGGGTTCGGCTTCCTCATCGCGTTCCTGATCACGGCAATAGTGAATGCCTTGCACTAGATGCACGCCTCTTTGACGGCCTCAAAGCCAGCTAGGATTCCGGGGGCATGTAGGTCTTTAGGTACTCCAACACCGTTTCGAGGTATTGCCAATAGACTGCGCTGTCGTTCTGGAGCCCGTGGCCCGAGTGCTCCGCCACAAAGTAGTCGTGGGGGACGCCGTTTTCGGTAAGCGCCCTATCGAGGCGTACCGATGCCTTGAAGGGCTGCATAGTGTCGTGAGTGCCGTAGGCCATGACCGTGGGTACCGCGTCCTTCGTCACCCAGAGAAGCGCTGAGGCGTCCTTGACGGCGGCGTCGTAGGCGGGCGTACCGAACATGTCCGGCGTGAGCTTGGCGCCCGTCATAACGCCGAACAGGCCCGCCGCTTCTGCTTGGGCTTCCGGCTTGTCCAGCCCGTAGTTGCCCCAGTCCTCGGGGTAGAAGCTGGAAGGCCCCACGGCTTCGAACACGAACCTCACCGGCACCGGCGATTCCGCAGCGTCGCGGTAAGCGTACAGCAGGGCGAGGCACACGCCGGCCGATCCGCCCCCGATGGCCATCTCGTTCACGGGGTAGCCCAGCTTGGCCGCCTCGGCGACCACCGCGTCCATGCTCTCCTTGATTTCCAGAGACTGCGTGAGGATGTTCGCCCCGGGGTGCTGCTCGCTGAAAAGCGTGTAGTTGATACCCGCAGCCACGAAGCCCTGGGCGCAGAGCCACTGGAGGGCCTGTGCGTCGTCGGCCTTGTCACCGCTGGTGAAACCGCCGGCGTGCAGGTACACGACCAACCCGTAGTGCTGCCGCGACCGGTCGGCGGGTACATAGAGGTCGAACTTGTTCGCGTCGCCGTCGCCGTAGGGGATGTCAGCATAAACCGTTCCCACCGAGTCGTTCCAATCGACGGAGAAATCGTCGCCGAGGGGATTGCTCACCAGCTTGATGGCCGCCGAAAGCGTGAAGACGGCAATGAATATCCCCACGTAGAGGAAGCCCCAGAGAATGCGGTGGCGCTTTTTGGATGGCTGCCTTGGCGCATCGGTGGCCTGGGGAGGAATCGCAGGATCTCTAAAGCCATAATTACCTGCAGTACAAAGTGAGTACAGAATCAAAGCCACAAAATGACGTGAAATCAGTTGAATTCTGATCAAAATCGAACCGTCATCACGAGCAAGCCACTCGGAACAATCCACTCGGAATAGTTCAGGTGCCAATTACGCATAGTGGAGTAAACCCCGATTATGCAACTCGCTACACAGATTGCATGAGGTGTCATCATTGACAAGCCACTCGCTCCAATTCATCCAACTCTTAGCGCATGACCATCAACGAGCTGTTCGATCAGCCATCTCGTTTGCCCTACAGCTTCCGCCAACCGGATATCGTGCGTGACCAGAAGGATCGCCCCGGGGAATCCAACGAGCAGTCTCTGCAATGCCTCTATCGAGCCGATATCGAGGTGATTGGTCGGCTCGTCGAGCACGAGGAAGTTGGGTTCCGTAACCAGCTTCTCCGCAAGCATCAGCTTTCGAAGCTCACCGGGGCTCAGGTCGTCGCCATCGAGCAGTCTATCGGGGTCGGAGTTCAGGCGTGCCACGATGGACAGGATACGCCCCTTTTGCTCTTGCGTATGCTTGCGCAGCTGCTCAAGGGCACGCTCTCGCTCGACCGACGCAACAACCTGAGGAACATAGGCAACCTTTATATTCTCGGGGATGGAATCGATGATGGCACGCACCAATAGACTCTTGCCCGTCCCATTTGCTCCGGTCAACACCACATGGTCTGTTGGAGAGACCCAGAGCTGAGGCACATTCAAGCAGAACTCGCCCGCTAAGAGCCGAGTAGGACCAATGCGCGCAACGATACTCGATCTGGCGGCTTCTCCGAAATCGCTAATGCAGTGGTCGTAGCGCTTCGGCACAGAGTTCTCCGATAGCGTCGACTCCGCCCTCGCAAGACGTTCATCCATGGCGGCTGATAGTTTACCGGCTACGCCGTCCTTCCCAGAGACTATGGCTCTCCCGATCCGCGCGCGCCCGTCGCTATCTCTCTTGTCCAGACCGCGCTTGCTGCGCTTGCCCTTCTGACGTGCCGCCTCCTCGCTCCTGCGCTGCGCCTCCGCCTTCAGCCGCTTCACTTCGCGCATAGCCTTCTCTCGGTCGTGCAGCGCGGTGGCACGTTCGCTTGCCGCCTGATCGCTCGCCTTCGAATAACCGCCCGGGCGCATGATCCAGCGTGCGCCGTCGCACAGGAGGCTCTGATCGACGAGGCCATCGAGCAATTCCCTGTCATGGGAGATGAGGATGCCGACTCCATCGAATGAGGCTAGCGCCTCGCTCACGATTTCACGCGTCGGGGCATCAAGGTCGTTCGTCGGCTCATCCATGACGAGCACGTCAGGGCGAGCATAGAGCGCGCATGCGATCTGGAGTCGTTTCTGCTGGCCGCCTGAGAGCGTGTCGTAGCGCCAGGGCCAATCGTCTCCGATATGCAGAAGCGCCCTTGCACGCTGCGCTTCTTGGTTCCAGTCTGACGCGAAGTCGATGAGGTTCCCAGGTTCGAGCGAAGAATCCTGCTGGCAGTACACGGAGAACAGCTTCGGGCCCACCGTTCCGGAATCGGGCTCGATAAGGCGCGTGGCGATTCTCGCTAGCGTGCTCTTCCCGCATCCGTTGTCACCGATCACGGCAGTCCATCCTGAGGAAAACGTGACGCTGACATCCCTTACAGCGGGAGAGACCGCACCAGGATAGGTGTAACTAATGTTTGTGAGATTCAACTGCATGGCGAGCTCCTTCGAAAGGAGGCCGCGCAGGGGTTAGGCACGCGAGGCGTGGAATCAAGACGAGAAGATACTGAAGCGACGCGGCAACCTAACGCGCGACCGAGCGTACAAAATGGTCGTTTGGTCACCCTTAGTGGGCATCGCTAGTTCTTCATCTAACCTAACCTAACTCGAAGCGTCGCATGGCAAAGGCTCCGCTGATTAAATGATGTTCAGATTATAGCATGCGTATTGAATTATAGCGCGCGTATTGAATATAGGTTTGAACCACGAACAAGCTGGGATAATGCATCATCACCCACAAACCACCTGAAATTCTGCCAGCGAGTAATTCTAGGAAACGAATGTATCGACTGTGGGCAAGTATGATTAACTAAAGCAACACAAGGAGACGAATTGCAACACCAACAAGCGAAAATGGCTTAGCGATGCATCGCTAAGCCATTGAATCGCCTCTTTGCAAAGTGAGAGAAATCCCAATGCGTTAAAAAAATCGTGTCAGAAAAGTACACCTATTTACAAAGAAGTTCAAAGGAGCAAACTAATATAAAAAGTGCCTCTGAACTGGGGGTTTACTCCCACTCCACCGTGCCGACGGGCTTGGGGGCCAGGTCGTAGCAAACGCGGCAGATACCGGGGACCTCAGCGGTAACGCGGGCGGTGATGCGCTTGAGCAGCGCCCAGTCAAGCTCGGGCACCTCGGCGGTCATGACATCGACGGTGCTGATGCAGCGGATGATGCAGGGCCAGTCGTAGGCGCGCTTGCCCTCGCGCACGCCAGTGGCGCGGAAGTCGGGCACAACGGCGAAGTACTGCCAAATGGTAAGACCGGCCTTGTCGATCTCCTCACGCACGATGGCGTCGGCCTCGCGCAGCGCCTCAAGACGGTCGCGGGTGATGGCACCGAGGCAACGGACACCCAGGCCAGGGCCAGGGAACGGCTGGCGCTCAACCATGTTCTCGGGCAGACCGAGTTCGCGGCCCACGACGCGCACCTCGTCCTTGTACAGCAGCTTAACGGGCTCGCAGAGCTCAAACTGCAGGTCCTCGGGCAGACCGCCCACGTTGTGATGGGCCTTCACGCCGTCCTGCGACTCCAGGATGTCGGGATAGATGGTGCCCTGAGCGAGGAAGCTAACCTCATCGCCCACCTTTCGGGCCTCTTCCTCAAACACGCGAATGAACTCGGCGCCGATAATCTTACGCTTGGCCTCGGGCTCGGCGACGTCGACGAGCGTGTCGAGGAAGCGGTCGGTCGCGTCCACGTAGACCAGATTCGCATCCATCTGGTTCTTAAAGACGTCGACAACCTGCTCGCTCTCGCCCTTGCGCATAAGGCCGTGGTTCACGTGCACGCAAATGAGCTGCTTGCCGATGGCCCTGATGAGGAGTGCCGCGACAACAGAACTGTCGACGCCGCCGGAAAGGGCCAGCAGGACCTTCTTGTCGCCAATCTGCTCACGGATTGCGGTGACCTGCTCGTCGATGAACGCCTGGGCAAGTTCGGGAGTGGTGATGCGCACCATGTCGTCGGGACGCTTGTTGGGATCCATGCAGGGCTCCTTCGGGATCGATGGGATTGCGTCGGCGCGGTTGCGAGCGCATATATCAGGCCGACCCATTGTATGTGAACTGCCTCCCATTTCTTGGACATGAGAAATGGGAGGCTTTTTATGCGAGTCGACTTGAGGGTGAAACACGACATCGAGGCCAGGAAGGCGGCAATCGGGCTCTTCGAGCGAGGCCACGGCTACAAGTCGGCGGCGAAGGCGCTATCGGTCCCGCGCGGCACCGTGAGACAATGGCTCTGCGTATACCGGTCGTTCGGAAGCGAGGTGCTGCTATCCATGGACGGCAAGCAGGCCAGGTACACATACGAGCAGAAGGTCGCCGCCGCCTCCGCCGTCGTCGACGGCGGCATGACGAAGGCCGAGGCGATGGCGGCGTTCGGCATAATGTCGATGTCGCCGCTCAAGAGATGGTGCGCGCTCTACCGCGAGGGCGGCGCGGAGGCCCTGCGCCCGAGGCCCAAGGGCCGGCCGGGCGGTTCCAAGGCGAGGCCGCGCACCCGCGAGCAGGAGCTCGAGGAGCGCTGCCGAAGGCTCGAGACCGAGGTGGCCTACCTAAAAAAATTGCGTGCCCTGGTCGAGAGGGACGGACTCTGACCAGGGCGAAGGTCGAGGCCGTGGGCGCCCTGCGCGCGGAGGGGCACGAGCTGGGGAGCCTGCTGGAGTGCGCCGGCCTGGCGAGGTCGAGCTACTACTACGCGCTGTCGCACCCGAAGGCCCCCACCAGGCCCGAGCTCTGGGAGGCCGCCGCCGAGATATTCTCGCGCACCGCCAACGGGTGCGGCCACAGGCAGATCGCCATGTGCCTGCGCGCCGAGCGGGGCGTGCGCATAGCCTACAAGACCGTGCTGAAGATGATGCGCGAGATGGGCATCAGCTGCGGGATCCGCCGCGAGACCGACTACCACAGGTACAACTCGTACAGGGGCAAGGTCGGAAAGACCTTCGAGAACGTCATCGGCAGGGACTTCGCCGCCGACGGGCCGTGGGAGAAGATGGGCGCCGACGTCACCGAGTTCAAGCAGCCCTGGGGCAAGGCCTACTTCGCGCCGGTCTACGACTTCGGCAGCAAGGAGATCGTC
>DAWCEJ010000264.1:0-4132 GCA_052274955.1 Collinsella sp. | reverse complement strand
GCGTGGACTGATCGATTCCGATGATGTAGCGGCCCATGGCCACCCCTTTCAAAATGAATGTGACAAAGGGACGGTCCCTTTGTCACATTCCAATTACTCTGCGGGCAGGAACTCCTTAACGGTCTCAGCAATCCCGGCGCCGGTAAGGCCGTAGTGCGCAAAGACCTCGGGGCTCGTGCCGGTGATGACCGGCGCGTCGGGCAGGGAGAGGCACTTGACCGGACGCGGGCAATGCTCGCCCACGACCTGCGCGACCATGGAACCCAGGCCACCGAAGGGGCTGTGCTCCTCGACGGTCACGACAGCGCGCGAAGCACCGGCGGCCTCGATCACGGCCTCGGCGTCGAGTGGCTTGACGCAGTACATGTCGAGCACCGTTGCCGAGATGCCCTGCTCGGCCAGCAGGTCGGCGGCGTCCACAGCATGGCGGACCATCTCGCCGGTGGCGACGATCGTCACATCGGTGCCGCGGCGCACCCAGGTGGCTCGGTCCATCTGGAACGGGCACTCGTCCTCGGTGTACACGTCCTCGACCGGGTTGCGGCCAACGCGGATGTAGGCCGGCTTATTGTCGGCGACCAGCGCGCGCACGAGCTCGGCGGTCTGGAAGCGGTCGCTCGGCAGATACACGCGCATGTTGGGGATCGCGCTCATGGCGGCGATATCCTGCGCAGAGTGGTGGCTCATACCCAGGGCGCCGTAGGACACGCCGCCCGAGATACCGATGAGCTTGACGTTGGTGTTGGAGTACGAAACGTCGACCTTGCACTGCTCGTACGAACGCGTGGTCACAAAGGACGCCGGCGAGGCGGCCCAGGCCTTCTTGCCGCACGAAGCCATGCCGGCGGCGATGCTCACCAGGTCCTGCTCGGCAATGCCGACCTCGACGGACTGCTGGGGATACTGATCGAAGAACGGCGTGAGCGATGCAGAGCCGCGGGAGTCGGAACACAGGACGACGATGTCCTTATCGGTCTCGGCGGCCTCGAGCAGCGTGTCGCAGATAACCTTGCGGTTGGCGATCTTGTTAGCCATTGATGGCCTCCTTATGGGCAGCGAAATCGGCGATGATCTGGGCATATTCCTCGTCGTTGGGCAGATGGTGATGCCAACCGGCCTTGTCCTCCATGACGGGCGAGCCGTAGCCCTTCACCGTGTTGAGGATGATGACCGTGGGCTTGCCCTTAGTCTCGGCGGCAAGCGTCAGCGCGGCGTCGATAGCCTGGACGTCGTTGCCCGGAATGGACAGCACGTTCCAACCAAAGGCGGCCCAGCGCTCCTCCTGCGAATCCTGCTTCATGACGTCCTCGGTGCTGCCGCTGATCTGCAGACGGTTGCGGTCCACGAGCGCGCACAGGTTATCGAGCTGGTAGTTGCCGCCGCTCATGGCGCCCTCCCAGACCGAGCCCTCGGCAAGCTCGCCGTCGCCCATGATGGTGTAGACGCGGTAGTCGCGACCGTCCATCTTGCCGGCGAGCGCCATGCCCACCGCGACGGGCAGACCGTGGCCCAGCGAGCCGGAGTTCATCTCGATGCCCTTGAGCTTGTTGTTGGGATGGCCGATGTAGGGGCTGCCGAACTTGGAGAAGCGGGCCTTGACGTCGTCGAGATCCAGATAGCCCTCGTGGCACAGCACCGCGTAGTAGGCTTCCATGGCGTGGCCCTTGGAGAGCACGAAGCGATCGCGGTTGGGATCGTCGACGGTCTCGGGAGAAATGTTGAGGTGGTTGGCGTAGAGGGTCATCAGCGCATCGATGACCGACATGTCGCCGCCGATGTGCCCGCCGGCACCGGCCATGATGATGTCGACGCAATCGCGGCGGAGGTCCCAACGCAGGGACTCAAGCTCTTCGATAGTTGCCATTTCTACTCTCCTCGCAGGTAGGCTTTGACGTCTTCTTCGATGGGGTCATAAAGGTCGGGGGCGATGCCGATATACTTGCATGCCTCGTAGAGCACCGGCACCACGTTGGCATGGATGGCCACGCAGTGGTGGATGTAGGGGCCCTCGACGATCTTGGCCTCGAGGCGCTTGAGATTCTCGACCTCGACCCACAGGTAGGTGCCCATACCGGCCGGGCCGTCGATGCCGCGGGCGTTGCCCAGCAGCAGCGAGTACTCGCCGTTGTCGCCGTCAAAGCGGGCAAGGGTGAGGTCGCCGTGCTTGGCCTCGGCCGTCAGCGCGCCGGGGTGATCGAAGGCCAGCGGGTAGGTGAGCTTGGGCTTGACGGCCGCGCAGCTGCAGGGCCAGGGGCCGCAGTGCTGCAGCAGCTCGCCGTTCTCGTTGTCGGGATGGCGAACGGTCCAGTCGGCGAACATGCCGCGGTGACGGCCAAGATCGGCTGCCTCGACCATGAGCGCGGTGATGGCGCCGTGGATGTCGGTCTCGCAGACGACGGGGATGCCCATCTCGTTGAGGATGGCGTTGGCGGCGCAGGGCATGATGCCCAGCTCGTCCTGCAGGGCGTTCCAGCACTGGATGGCGCCGGCGTTGCAGCCGTACTTCTCGACCAGGCGCTTCATGGCGATGGCGAGTCCCGCGACCGCGGGGACCTTGTCCTCGGGGATGCAGATCTCAAAGCTGTCAGCGATGTGGGCGAGCATGGCGGCCATGGCCTGCTCATCGGCCTGGGCGTCGCGCACGGCTTGGACAAGCTCGGTCATGGGGATGGGCGAAAGCTGGATGTTGAACTTCTCGAGTAGCTCGCCCTCGTTGCACATGGTCGACCAGAAGTCGAACGGACGGGTGGCCATCTGCAGAATGCGGGTGTGCTTGAAGGTCTTGACTACGTTGCACACGGCCAGGAAGTCCCAGACGCCGCGCTCGAACTCGGGGTCGGTCAGGCGGCAGTTGGTCATGCAGGTGAAGGGGACCTGGAAGCGACGCAGGACTTTGCCGGTGGCGAACAGGCCGCACTGGCTGTCGCGCAGACGGGTGCCGTCGGGCTCGGGGCGCTCGTCGCGCGGGCCCCACAGCAGCACGGGCAGACCGAGCTCGCGCGCAAGGCGGGCGCAGACGTACTCGGTGCCAAAGTTGGCGTGACACAGCATGATGCCGTCGACGCCCTCGGCGCGGAACTTCTTGACGATGGGCTCGATATGGCTGTCATCGAACAGCAGGCCCTCGTCGTTGATGTCGTCGATATCCACGATGTCGACGCCGATCTCGCGCAGACGGTCAGCCGTCAGGCCGCGATACTTGATCGCGTCCGGCGCGCTAAAGATGCTGCGGCGCGTAGGCACAAAACCGAGCTTGATCTTATCCATGTACGTCCTCCCCTAATACGTGTTCAGTAAACAGACGCATGTTTCGTTTTGTTCTGTTTACTAAATGTTTTACTCTTTTGTTTAGTAGTTTAGCGCGAAATACCCGTAAACGGTAGAGAAATCAGCCTAAACGGTATGTAAACAATCTGAACATACAAGGGGGACAAAAAAGAGGGCCCCGAAGGACCCTCTCTATCCGTACCTGTATGCGAACGGGCTCATTGCCATCTCGTCTGCGCAAGCATGCGCCGCAACAATGGCCTGTCGGCAAAGCCGGTGGCTAAGCACCCATCTTGCGATAGACGTCCACGAACTCCTTGGCCAGGATGCCAAAGCCCTCGGCGCTCATAAGCTGGTCCTCGGCATGAACGACCAAAAGGTCGATGCTCAGGTCCTCGCCGGCAGCCGTCTGCTGGACAAGGCAGCCGTGAGCCGCGTGACCCTCGGCATAGTGCTGCTGGCCCTCCGCGATCTTTGCCTCGGCCTCTTCGAACTTGCCGTCGCGAGCCAGATGAATCGCATCGATATAGCAGCTGCGTGCGCAGCCGACGCCCGCAATGATCTGAAAGCTCTGAAGCTGAATCTCTTCCGTCGTCATGCTTACAGCCCCATCAGTTCCTTAGCCTGGGCCAGCGCCTTGGCGCCGTCCATCATGCCGTAGGTGGTCATGGGGATCACGCCCACCGGCACCTCGGGACATGCGGCGCAGACCTCGTCCTTGGCATAGCCAACCTGCGACCCAAGCAGGATGCAGTCGGCATTGCGGCCAATGGTCGCGGCCTCGTTGACGGCGTGGGCGGAGACCTCGCACTCCAGACCCTCGGCGGCAGCAGCCTTCTTGATGTTTTTCATAATGATGCTCGTG
>DAWCEJ010000263.1:0-25689 GCA_052274955.1 Collinsella sp. | reverse complement strand
GCTACCGACGAGCATCCCGAGCAGAACCGTCACACCAAGGGCAGCTGGTACTACGTCTGGAAGGGCGAGTACGAGATCATGGAGTGCTTCCCGGAGTACCTGCCTAACACGTATCTGAACTACTACCTGCAGCAGAAGGAGTTCGTCGAGCACTCCAACCCCGAGCGCACCCGTGCAAACGAGGTTGAGGAGACGCGCGAGAAGAACCTCTTCGACGGTATCGACCACTACGAGAAGACGGGCGAGATCGACGAGAGCACGTTCTATGCGGGCAGCCACGGCGACTGGATTGCCGACCTGGCCATCGCTCTGAAGAACGACACCAAGCAGCGCTTCCTGGTCATTTGCGAGAACAAGGGCGCTATCCCCAACATGCCCTACGACGCCATGGTCGAGCTGCCTGCCTACATTGGCAAGAACGGCCCCGAGGTCATCAGCCGCGACAACATTCCTCTGTTCCAGCAGGGCCTCATGATGCAGCAGCTGAACTCCGAGAAGCTCGTGGTCGAGGCTACGATCGAGGGTTCGTACGAGAAGGCGCTCAAGGCCTTTACGCTCAACAAGACCGTGCCTTCGATGAAGGTCGCCAAGGAGGTTCTCGATGACATGATCGAGGCCAACAAGGGTTACTGGCCCGAGCTCAAGTAAAGGTGACAGTGCCGCTGGCCACATAAATTGAACAATGCCCCGTCCGCGTATTGTGCGCGGGCGGGGCATTGTCATTTGGTAACGCGTTTTATCAAATATGGCATTTATCTGCGGTAATGTTCTATTTCACCGCTGGGGACGACGTTTCATACCGCCTGCCGAACCGTGTTGCTGCCAAATAACTATTTAGGTCAGTGTGTTGCGTGTAGCAATTTCGCCCGGCCTTCGGGCTGCCATGCGAGAGGGGATCTTATGGCTCGACTGCATGTAATGGAACGCAGCCACGCTCAGGCCGTCATGGACGACCTGCACGATGCGCTCGGACGCCGTTTGGCGGTGAGTTCGCTCGCCCCGTGTCCCGTTGAGTTTACGGCAGCGCTCGTCAACCTGTGCTCTACTCAGAGCTGCGGCAAGTGCACGCCCTGCCGCGTGGGCCTGAGCGCGCTGAGCGACCTGCTCGCCGATGTGCTCGAAGGGCGCGCCGATGAGTCCACGCTCAACCTTATTGAGCGCACGGCCCGCACCATCTACCTTTCGAGCGACTGCGCCATCGGCTACGAGGCCGGCGCCATGGCGCTCACGGCCATTCGCGGCTTCCGCGACGACTTTGAGCACCACATCCGTGAGCACTCCTGCGGCTTTGACCGCGAGGCCCGTGTCCCGTGCGTCTCAGGCTGCCCGGCGCACGTCGACATTCCCGGGTACATTTCGCTCGTTGAGGCCGGCCGCTATGCCGATGCCGTCAAGGTCATCCGCAAGAACAATCCGCTTCCGCTCGTCTGCGGCTTGGTGTGCGAGCATCCCTGCGAGATGCACTGCCGCCGCGGCATGGTCGACGACCCCATGAATATTCTCGCCCTCAAGCGGTTTGCCGTTGAGCACAGTGACCTCAACGACCACAAGCCGCATGTAGTGGGCAACACCGGGAAGCGCGTCGCCGTGATCGGCGGCGGCCCGGCCGGTCTTTCCTGCGCTTATTACCTGGCCGTGATGGGCCACAAGGTGACCATTTTTGAGCAGCGCCACCACCTGGGTGGCATGCTGCGCTACGGAATCCCCAGCTATCGTCTGCCACGCGAGCGCCTGCAGGCCGAGATCGACTGGATCATGAGCGCCGGCATCGATGTGGAACTCGACCACTCCGTGAACGGCGAGGAGCTCGCCCGTCTACGCGACGAGTTCGATGCCGTCTACCTAGCCATCGGTGCCCACAGCGACAAGAAGCTCGGCCTTCCGGGCGAAGAGGCGCCCGGCGTTGAGTCGGCCGTCAAGATGCTGCGTGCCATCGGTGATGACGAGCTGCCCGACCTAAGCGGCCAGCGCGTGTGCGTCATCGGCGGCGGCAACGTTGCCATGGACGTGGCACGCTCTGCCGTGCGCTGCGGTGCCGAAAAGGTAAGCATCGTCTACCGCCGTCGCATCTGCGATATGACGGCCCAGGATGCCGAGATCGCCGGTGCCCAGGCCGAGGGCTGCGAGGTGCTGGAGTTGACCGCCCCGCTCGCTATCGAGACGGGCGAGGAAGGTCGCGTGAGTGGCCTGCGCGTGCAGCCGCAGATTATCGGCGAGCCCCGCCGTGGCCGTCCGGCTCCACGTGCCGCCGCCACGCTCGAGCGCGTCATCCCCTGCGAGCGCGTGTTCGTCGCCATTGGCCAGGACATCGATTCCAAGCCGTTTGAGGAGATGGGCATTGCCTGCAAGTGGGGCTGCGTCGTCACCGATTCGGACGGCGCCGTGCCCAACTTCGATGGCCTCTTTAGCGGTGGCGACTGCCAGACCGGCCCCGCCACCGTCATCCGCGCCATCAATGCCGGCCGCGTGGCGTCGGCAAACATCGACCGCTACCTGGGCTTCGACCACAAGATCAAGCTCGACGTGGAGCTGCCGACCGTCCAGTTTAAGGGCAAGCATGAGTGTGGCCGCTGCGAGCTGGGCGAGCGCGAGGCCGGCGAGCGTATTCACGATTGGAATCTGGTCGAGCAGGGTCTCACCGAGCAGGAGGCGCGCCAGGAGGCGAGCCGCTGCCTGCGTTGCGATCACTTTGGTTTTGGCGCGTTCCGCGGAGGGAGGAACCTGGAATGGTAGAGCCCAACAAAACCACTGTCAGCGACAACACCGAAAGCGGAGCACTCAACATGGTCAAGCTCACGATCGATAATTGCGAGGTCGTGGTTCCTGAGCACACCACGATCCTGGATGCGGCCAAGTCCGTCGGCATTCAGATTCCCACCCTGTGCTACCTGCGCGATCTAAACGAGATCGGCGGCTGCCGCGTATGCGTGGTCGAGGTTGAGGGCTGCGACCAGCTGGTTGCCGCCTGCAACAACTACGTGCTCGACGGCATGGTGGTCCACACCAACAGCCCCAAGGCCCGCGAGGCGCGTCGCACCAACGTGCAGCTGCTGCTGTCCCAGCACGATTCGCAGTGCACGAGCTGCGTGCGCAGCGGCAACTGCAACTTTCAGACCATCGCCAACGATCTGGGCATTTTCTATCTGCCGTATCAAAGGCATTTGGCGGGCGAGGGCTGGGATTTCGATTTTCCCATCATCCGCGAAAACGACAAGTGCATTAAATGCATGCGCTGCATCAAGGTGTGCGAGAGCGTGCAGGGCCTAGGGATTTGGGACCTGACCAACCGCGCCACGCATACCGCCGTGGGTACCCGCGGGCGCGCACCGATCGGCAAGACCGATTGCGTCGCGTGCGGCCAGTGCATTACACATTGTCCGACGGGCGCCCTGCGCGAGCGCGACGATACCGAGACCGTGTTTGACGCGCTCGCTAATCCCGACAAGATCGTGCTGGTGCAGATCGCGCCGGCCGTGCGCAGCGCCTGGGGCGAGGAACTCGGCATATCTCGCGAGGAGGCCACCGTTGAGCGCCTGGCCTGCGCGCTGCGCCGCGTGGGCTTTGAGTACGTGTTCGACACCGATTTCTCGGCCGACCTCACCATTATGGAGGAGGGATCCGAACTGATCGAGCGCCTGGGCGCCGCCGCCAAGGGCGAGGGCGACAGCCGCGGCTGGCCCATGTTTACGAGCTGCTGCCCGGGCTGGGTGCGCTTTGTGAAGGCGCGCTATCCGGAGTTTGTCGACAGCCTGTCCACGTCCAAGTCGCCGCAGCAGATGTTCGGCGCTATTGCCAAGACCTACTACGCCAAGGTGCTGGGCGTGGAGTCCGAGCGCCTGTTCGTGGTGTCCGTTATGCCGTGCACGGCCAAGAAGGCCGAGTGCGCGCTGCCGAGCATGGTGGGCGAGGACGGCACGCCCGATGTGGACGTTGCGCTGACGGTGCGCGAGATGGTGCGCATGATCCGTGCGAGCCACGTGAGCGTTGACACGCTGGTCGAGGAGCCGCTCGATACGCCGCTGGGCTTTGGCACGGGCGCGGGCGTGATCTTTGGCGCCACGGGCGGCGTGATGGAGGCAGCCGTGCGCTCGGCATATTACCTGGTGACGGGCAAGAACCCCGATGCGGACTTCTTTACCGATGTGCGCGGCCTGGACGGCTGGAAAGAAGCCGTCGCCGATATCGATGGCACCAAGGTGCGCGTCGCCGTGGCGCACGGGCTGGGTAACGCCGCCCGCCTGCTCGACGCGATTCGCGACGGCCGTGCGAGCTATGACTTCGTCGAGGTCATGGCGTGCCCGGGCGGCTGCGTCGGTGGCGGCGGTCAGCCCATCCACGACGGCTGCGAGCTGGCGGCCGAGCGCGGCCAGGTGCTGTGGGGCCTGGATGCCGCTGCGGACATTCGCTTCTCGCACGAGAACCCCGATGTTCAGGCGTGCTACCGCGAGTTTTTGGGCGCGCCGCTCTCGCCGCTGGCCGAGGAGTTGCTGCATACCGACCATCACGCCTGGTCGATGCCTAACGAGGGGAAGTGCTAACGATGCGCGCGTTTGATGTTGAGATGACGCGCCGGGGGTTTGCCTCGGCGCTCGCCGTGGGCGCGTTGTCGCTTGCGCTCGCGGGCTGTGGCGGCGGGGCTGTCGGTGCCGGGTCCGCCGCGGGCTCGGCTGCCACGGACGGCGCCGGTGCTGCTGCGGAGCCGGTTGAGGTGCACGTCGCCTCGCTCAAGGGCCCGACGTCGATCGGTCTGGTGAGGTTTATGGACCAGGCGGCGAGCGGCGAGACGGATAACGAGTTCGACTTTGCGATCAGCGCCGCAGCCGACGAGATCGTGCCCAAGGTCATTCAGGGCGATGTCGATATCGCCCTAGTGCCCGCCAACGTGGCGAGCGTGCTCTACAACAAGACCGAAGGCGCGGTGCAGGTCATCGACATCAACACGCTGGGCGTGCTGAGCGTTGTGACGGGCGATGCGAGTGTGGCCTTGTTTGGCGATCTGGCGGGCCATACCGTCTATATGACGGGCAAGGGCACCACGCCGGAGTACGTCATGAACTACCTGCTGGAGCGCGCGGGCCTGACCGGCCAGGTGACGCTCGAGTTTAAGAGCGAGCCCACCGAGGTGCTGTCGGCCCTGCTTGCCGATCCGTCTGCTGTGGGCGTGCTGCCCGAGCCGTTCAAGACCGCCGCCATCGCCAAGAGCGAAGGCAAGCTGTCGGCTCCGGTAAGTCTGACCGATGTGTGGGATGAGCTGGCAGGTGACACGGGCTCGCGCCTGCTGACGGGCGTGACCGTGGTGCGCCGTTCCTTTGCCGAGGAGCATCCCGACGCCGTGGCGGAATTCTTGCGCTGCCATGAGGCGAGCGTGAAAGCCGTCAATGCGGCGCCGGCAGATTGGGCTCAGGCCGTGGTCGATGCGGGCATCGTGGATAACGCCACGATTGCCGAAAAGGCGATTCCCGGGTGCATGCTCGTGTGCCAGACGGGGAAGGATATGAAGGCGGCGCTCGGTGGGTACCTGCAGGTGCTGGCCGATGCGGACGCGAGCGCCGTGGGCGGCAAGCTCCCGGCTGACGATTTCTACTACATGGAGTAGCCCGTGCGTGCGTTTGCTCGACAAATGACAGAGCGTATGAAGGCGGTGGCGGCAGCAGGTGCCGTCGCCGCCTTTTGGCTTGCCGTGTGGGTGCTGGTGGCGGGTCTCGTGGCGCAGCCGCTGATTTTGCCGGGGCCGGGCGCTGTTGCGGTGGCGTTGCTGCGCCTGGTGTGCGATGCCAGCACGTGGGCGATTCTGATGGGCTCGGGTGTGCGGATTCTGGGCGGGCTGGCGCTTGCCGCGGTGTGCGGCGGCGTGCTGGCGGGAGTCTCGGTGCGGTCGCGTGCGTTTGCGCACCTGGTGGCTCCGGCACTGTCGTTTGTAAAGGCGACGCCGGTTGCCTGCGTGGTGGTCCTGCTGCTCATTTGGTTGGGGTCGGCACGTGTGAGCATCGCGGCGGTCTTTTTGATGGCGCTGCCGGGCGTATATTTCTCGCTGGTCGAGGGTTTGACGCAGGTTGATCAGTCACTGGAGCAGATGTTTCGTCTGCATGGAGTGCGGGGCTGGCGACTGTTTTGCGCTCACACCTGGCGCGAAGTCCTGCCGTTTGTGCTTTCGTGCGCCCGCGCCGTGATCGGCATGAGTTGGAAGGCCGGTGTGGCGGCGGAGCTCATCGGCATGGCGACGGGCACCGTGGGTGAGCGCATCTATCAGGCAAAGCTTTTGATTGAGACGGCAGATCTGCTGGCGTGGACCGTGCTGGTCGTTGCCGCCTCGTGGGCGTATGAGCGCGTGCTGGTGTGGCTGCTGCGTGTTTCGGGACCCGTGGCGTGGGGTGCGGCCGTGCGGGCGCATGGGCATGGGCTGCGCGGGCGTGCGGGGGCTGCGAGCGATGGCACTTCAGCGGAGCTTGCGCTTGCCGTGGGCGATCGCGCGCCCTGGGCGCCGGCGCTGGATGGTCTGGTGCTCAACGTGCCCGCGGGTGGGCGTATCTGTGTGATGGGCGCTTCGGGCATGGGCAAGTCGATGCTGCTTTCGTTGGCAGCGGGGGAGTGCGCGCCGTGCTCGATGGTGTTTCAGGATGTGAGCCTAGTCGAGGACGTTTCTGCCCTGGATAACGTGCTGGTGTGCGCCGATGCACGCGTGGACGCCTCGAGTGCTGCGGCCCTGTTGCGCTTGCTGGTGCCGGGGGTCGATGTGCATGCTCGCGTGGCCGAGCTTTCGGGCGGGCAGCGCCGTCGCGTCGAGATCGCTCGAGCCCTGCTGTGCCCGGGCGGCGCGGTGATTCTTGACGAGCCCTTTACCGGCCTGGATGCCGCCGCGCGCGATGTGACGGCCGACGCTGTGCTCGACTTGCTCGACGGCCGCATGCTCCTGCTTGCCACGCACGACACCGCCGATGCTCAGGCCCTCGATATCTCGGATATCATCACGCTCTAAATACTAACTCAGCAACAAAATGATTCGTTTTCCTCCGTCCCCATGGGGTCGGGTGTGGTATTCTATCTGAGGGGTAATACTTAGGGATACCAAGTAATACCAACGCCGCAGAAACAAACTCCGGATGCGGGCCAATCGGGTTGCCTTCACAGCCCGTCGCCCAGCCGCGTGGCCCGCATCTATCCGCACTACCGTCGTTTCAAAAAGGAAGCGCCATGGCAGAACACATGACCCCTGTAGTCGCGAAGGTCTTGCCCGAGGAGAAGGCAGCCTTCGCGGCGGCAACCCAGCTCGTGGGTACCACGCCGTCCAACGCCATCCGCATGTTTATCGCTGCGTTCAATCGCTGCGGCACCTTCCCGTTCGACATCTCGCCCAACGGGGCCTTTGGCACTGCGCCCGATTCTCATCAATAAGTGATCCGTTTTCCTCCGTCCCCATGGGATCAGCTCTCTGCCAAGTTGTGGTAGAACTAGGGAACGGTTTTGAGGAGGTTGGCATGCTCAATGCGATGATTTGGGCGCTTGCCTGTTTTGGCGTCGTCGCTGCCGATATTGCCCTGAGCGTCGTTTTGTTCTCCGCCCTTGGCGTCGCATCGGTGTTCATGGGCTTTTCGATTGACGACCTCGACATTCAATTGCTTCAGGCCGTCGCGCAGACGGCATCGTTTTTAATGGCGCTGCTGTGGTGGCGGTATCTGTGGCCGCGTTCGTTTATGGCACGCCGGCAAAGCGAGCGCCCGCTTGGCGGGGGAGCAGGCAAGGCATGGAGGCGCATCACCTGCGTTATCGTGATCGGCCTTGCCCTGCAGGTGGTCGTTGGCTACGTGACCGACGCTGCGCTGTCGCTGTTGCCCGAGGCGGCGGCCGACTACAGCGAGCTTGTCGAGGAGACGGGCATGGGCGACACGAGCTATCTGGCCGTCCTGACCACGGTGCTCGGCGCTCCGTTTTGTGAAGAGCTGCTGGTACGCGGCATTATTTTTGAGTTTTCGCTCCGAGCGTTTAATCCGCAGTGCCGCCCACTTTGGAAGCGCCGGCGTCGCGCGAACGCGCAAGACAGCGCCATAGTGCCCTGGGCGGCCCCGAGTACCTGGGGCATCGCCGCGGCGATTGTGCTGCAGGCGGCCATCTTTGGCTTTATGCATATGAACTGGGTGCAGGGCTGCTACGCCGGCGCCGCCGGTCTGGTCTTTGGCTGGGTGCTCGTGGCGACTGGAAAGCTCCGCTACACGATCCTGCTGCATTTTGCCTTTAATGCCGGGTCGTATCTCATGACGTTGCTCTGGTTTGTGAACACGCCGTTCGACGTGGCAATTACGGTCGCTATCGCCGGCGTCATCCTCGTTGAGGCAATGCGGTCGCTGCGCCGCGCGTGTGGGATGGACGCAGCGAGCGCACCGCTGCCCTAGTTGCGGCGTCCGCCTCCGTTGGCGCCTTGACGTCCCTGGGCCGCGCGATTGCGACCGGCAGTGTTCTGCGCACGCGACATGCCGCCGTGCCCCTTGCTACCTTTGGGCCCCTTGCCGGCGGCGCCACCGTGGGCCTTGCCGCCCTTCTTGCCGGTGCCATGCCCCCCGCCGGCAGATGTCTCGCCCGGGCGCGGCGGCACGGGGCGAATCAGGCAATGCTTGGTGTAGCCAATCAGATCGCGGCGCCCGGCTTTTTCCAATGCCTCGCGCACCAGCTTGTAGTTCTCGGGCTTGCGGTACTGAATGAGCGCGCGCTGCATGGCCTTTTCGTGTGGGTCGCGCGCCACGTAGATCGGCTGCATGGTACGCGGATCTACGCCGGTGTAGTACATGCACGTCGACATGGTGGACGGCGTGGGGTAGAAGTCCTGCACCTGCTCGGGCATGTAGCCCATGTCTCGCACGGCTTCGGCAAGGTCCACGGCTTCCTTCATCGTCGAGCCGGGGTGGCTCGAGATCAGGTACGGCACCACATACTGTTTAAGTCCGTATTCGCGGTTCAGGCGTTCAAATTTACGGCAGAACGCGTCGTAGACGGCGCGGCTCGGCTTGCCCATCACGGAGAGCACCGCGTCGCTCACGTGCTCGGGTGCTACACGCAGCTGGCCCGAGACGTGATGCTCCAGCAGCTCGCGCAAAAACTCGTCCGAGGCGTCGGCCATGGTGTAGTCAAAGCGGATGCCGCTGCGGACGAAGACCTTCTTGACGCCCGGCAGCTGGCGCAGATCGCGCAGCAGCTGCGTGTAGCCGCTCTCGTCGACCACCATGTTCTTGCACACACTCGGCCACAGACAGCGCTTGTTCTTGCACACGCCGTGCTTGAGCTGTTTGTCGCAGGCAGGGCGGCTAAAGTTTGCCGTCGGTCCGCCCACGTCGTTGATATAGCCCTTAAACTCGGGATCGCGCGTGAGCAGCTCGGCCTCGCGTATGATCGAGTCGTGGCTGCGCATCTGCAACACGCGGCCCTGGTGGAAGGTGAGGGCGCAAAACGAGCACTCGCCAAAACAGCCGCGGTTGGAGCTAATGGAAAACTTGATCTCTGCAAAGGCCGGCACGCCGCCTGCCGCGTCGTAGTCGGGATGCCAATCGCGTGCGTAGGGGAGCTCGGCCACCTCGTCCATCTCATCGGTCGTTAACGTCGCCGACGGCGGGTTCTGCACCACATAGACGCTGTTGGGGTAGGGCTCTACCAGGCGGTGTCCGGTGATGGGATCCATGTTCTGCTGCTGCACATTAAAGCTGCGCGCGTAGTTGAGCTTGTCGGCGGCAAGGTCGTCCCAGCTGGGCAGCAGGTCGTAGTCGTAGACCTCGTCGAGCGAGCTGGTGCGGTAGACGGTGCCGTTGATGTAGGTGATCTGATCGACGGGCAGTCCCGCGTCGAGCGCGTCGGCGATCTCGACAATCGCGTGCTCGCCCATGCCGTAGATGAGGATGTCGGCGCCCGAGTCGAGCAGTACCGAGCGCTTGAGCTTGTCCTGCCAGTAGTCGTAGTGGGCCAGACGACGCAGGCTCGCCTCGATGCCGCCGATGATAATGGGGGCGTCCTTGAACGTTTGGCGGATGAGGTTGCCGTAGACCGTGACGGCGCGGTTGGGGCGGTGACCCTCCTCGCCACCAGGGGTATAGGCGTCGGTGTGGCGGCGGTGCTTGGTCACCGAATAGTGGTTGACCATGGAGTCCATGTTGCCGGCGCTGACGAGAAAGCCCAGGCGCGGCTCGCCGAGCACCGTGATGCTGGCGGGGTCGGTCCAGTCGGGCTGGCAGATAATGCCCACCTTGTAACCGTGTGCATCAAGGACGCGGCTGACGATGGCCATGCCAAAGCTGGGATGGTCCACGTAGGCGTCGCCACAGATGTAGACGAAGTCGCACTGGTCCCAGCCGCGCGCGTTCATGTCGGCGCGGCTGACGGGGAGGAACTTATCGCGGCCCGGACGCCAGGGGCGTGAGGGCGCTGCCTGGGCGTGCGTGGTGTGCCCACCCTGCGCCTTGCCGCCGCGCTTTTGCTGCTGGCCCTGTTTGCCCTGCTGACTGCGCTGGTTGTTCTGAGCGTGCTGAGGCTTTTTTGCCACGATCCCTCCCGGTGTTTGTATACTGCACGTAATTGTAACCAGTCTTTTTGGGACGGGGCTAAAAAGACTGGTGGAGTACACGAGGTCTCGGGTGTCGGTGCCGCGCCCGCCGTTTGTTTCCAGACTGTGTATCTGCGCGTTGGAGAACCCGTCTCGCGCGCACGCCATATTGTCAATGGGTTACAGTATGAACGGCGGCTATGTCTCCGCCAACGCACGAGAGGGTCGTCAACAAGGAGGATGCACGACGATGCAGCGTGCCAAACAGATATCGGAGTCCATTGAGCTGGGCATCATCTTGGCGCTCGCCGGTGGCTTTATGGATGTGTATTCGTACATTGGGCGCGATCATGTTTTCGCCAACGCGCAGACGGGCAACATCCTGCTGGTGGGCGTGAGCATCTCGGAGGGCAATTGGGCACTTGCGGGGCGTTACTTCTTCCCTGTGGTTTCGTTTGCTGTGGGCATTATGCTTGCCGACCTGGTACACGAGCGGTTTGGCAGTGTGATTCACTGGCGCCAGGTGACGGTGTTCTTTGAAGCCGTCATCTTGCTGGGCGTGAGCTTTATCCCCGGTGGCGGTTACAACCTGCTCGCCAACTGCCTTACTTCGTTTGCCTGCGGTATGCAGGTCGAGAGCTTCCGCAAGATTCATGGACACGGCATCGCCACGACCATGTGTATCGGCAACCTCCGTAATGCCTTGCAAAACGTGGACGATTACATCATTACCCACAAGCGCGGCTTTTTGGAAAACGGCCTGCTGTACTTTGGCGTGATTTTCACCTTTGTGTTTGGCGCCGTGCTGGGCAACTGGTGTATTGAGCGCATGGGCCTGCACGCCATTGCGGTGGCGAGCGTGCTGCTGTTTATCGCGTTTGCCATCATGTTTATCGATCGCGAACGCGACTTGCACAGGAAATGGGCCCGCATCATAGCTGACTGGCAGACCACGAGTCTTAAGCGCTAAGGTGCATGTTTGTAATGACAAGATTTGACGTCAGCATAGCGTGCTGCTTGAGGCTATAGAATAAAAATGCCATCTTTCTAGCTATAATTATTAGTTGAGGGGATGGACATATGCCAGAGCTTTTTATTCAAAATAAGACGACAGTAATCAAGTTGATGGTGCTCTGCATTTTATCTGCCCTGGTGGAGCTGTCTGTTGTTAAAGCTGAATCGTTGATTATAGACTATGGCCTTCTTCGCTCTAATTATCGTAACGTTTTATACATTGGGTTAGGCCTGCTAGTATTGCTCTCAGTTGAGCTGGTGACAAACCTGTTCAGATCAAAATATGCGGAGCAATTGGCTTCCGATGGCGCTAACTGCTTCTATAGATTGCTTGCCCGCCGTGCTTTAGAGCGGCCCTTAGTTTTAGCAAAAGACAGTGACTACCTGTTATCGCGCATTGAAGAGGCTGGGAACCTACAGCCGATGATTGGAATATTTACAACTGCGTTTCTTCCGTGCCTAGTGACGGGTTTGGCATCGTTTGTGGCGCTATCTAATATCTCTTTGTTGCTTTTGATCCCTGTTTGTGTTTCGGCATTGTTTATTTCGCTTCTATATCCGTTCGCTCTTAGTAAGCTATCGACTAAGAGCGAAAAGGCATTGGAGGCCCAGGCGAGGGGTTCTGCTTATTTAGCCCAACTAATAAATTGTCGACTTTACATTCGAATTTCTCGTTCAATTAACTTGGAATTACTTCGCTATAAAAAGATGCTTAAAGCCTGCAGGAACTCTCGAGTTGAGGAGAGTGTCTTTGCGAGATTGGCAACTGAAATAGTTAACGCTGGCAACATCATTACTGGCTTGCTTTCAGTTCTGCTGCTTATTTTCCTTGTGTTAAAGCGCGGGCTGACGGTCGGGATTGCGGTGCAGAGTTATCAACTTGTGCTTCTATGCTATTCTCCTTTTCCTCTTGTTCTGAATTGTTGGGCTCAGCTTCAGCCGTCGTTTAGGTCGTTGCGCCGTGTCTTGGAATTACGTCGTCTTTTGGAAGCTGGAAAACCTAATTTGATGTGCTTCGATCACGCTGATCGAATTAGTTGGAAAGGAATCAGTCTCTCGTTTTCGTCGAGCGAAACTAATGAGAGGATAACAATTCCAGATTGCACGATACAGGCACCTTGTCTGGTTTTAGTAAGCGGCCCTAATGCATGTGGCAAATCTTCATTTCTGGAAGTATTGAATGGATTGTTGTCGCCGGTTGCTGGCAGACTGTGTGTTAATGAGTCTACTGTCATTTTCGATGGCTTGACTTTAATCCAGCTACCCTGCGCAACTATGCCGCAAAGACATTTGATAATGGGGGGAACTTTCAGGAAGGCTCTTTACTATGGTCTTGTAGATATTGACTCTGAAAAACTCATCTATCTTTTGAAGGGTTTTAGCCTCGATAAATTATTTGAAGCCAATCCCATCATTGGAACTAGGGGACACAATTTGTCTGGTGGAGAACTGGCTTCTCTATTACTTTGTAGGGCCTTTCTGAGCAGCTATTCTATTATTATTTTGGATGAGCCTTGCAACAATTTAGATAATGCTTCGATATCCTTTTTGAAGGCGGTGGTTGCACAGGAGATGAAAGAGCGTATCGTCATCATTGCGGATCATGGACATGGTTTTGAACAATTTGCAGACTATGTAATACAGTTTCAGGAGCCAGAAAAAACTATCTAGCTCCTGAACGTTGCTACCAACTGCTATTTGCGAGTTATTCGAGATGCTCTTCAATGCGAGCTCTAAGAAGGGCAATGGCTGTGGGTATTCCAATTGCAGCAGCTAATTCGGCTTTATCCAAAACCTGTATGCTAAAGCACGATTGTTTATCACATTGAAGAACGGTAACTGAAGATACCCTCACTTCCCGTTGGCTGAATATATCGTAATCTCCAAAAAGGAAGTTACCTTTTATTGAGTAATTCGGTATGTTCGTTATGCACTTCATCTCAAGTCTGTTTAGGCCATAATCGAACACCGCAACTTCCTTATGTTCGATGACGAGCGCAACCCTGGGCATGTTACTAAAGCCACCGTCGACGACAGTAAAGAGCTTTTCATTTGTATCGTCATAAACGGTGTATTTAAGACTCAATAGCTGTCCTAGTGGACCCGTGAACCCATGTCTTTTGATGTTGAGGTTGTCTCCCACTGGGTTGGTGAGAGCTAGAGCATGCGGATAAGGGTTACCTTCAATTGAGATTCGATATTCGTTTGTAGCTGTCTTGCTCGATTTAGGACCAGTAGCCACCACGCGTCATCGCCTCAATCGCATTGGAACCGACTTCTGCTTCGTGCGGAGAATTACGCAGTACGTTGCAGTACATGCAGCTGCAATAACCGCATGGGCAATTTCTAATAAAATGAATGACGCTATTTACTGCATGCATGTTAAATGGTCGAATACTTCTCATGATTTGCCTCCCATTGTTCGATTGTTTCTGACTGTTCTATTACCTTCTTCACCTCCTCAACACTGTTGAACCCTATGTTTTCAATCGACGAGTACTCAACGTAAACAGAAAACCTGCTTTCAAGAAAAATTAGCAGTCGAACTAGATCCGATGAGGACAAGCTGAATGGGGAATCGGTCAATCGTTGATTTCTTAGATCTTGATCAAATTGAGTCAAATCCAAATCTCTAATATTGCTTATTGCTTTTTCGATTTCTGCGTAGATGGTTTCATCTTTACAATATGCTGTCATTTCAGTACCCCAAGATCGAAATCAAACAACTCGTCCTCGATTGTCTTGCAGCATAGTAATGATTCTTCTGGATCTAAGCTGGCTGAGAAACTGGGTATTCCTCTTAGTCGAAGTTCTCTTGCTGCTTGAATTGCTTTATCGCTAGATGAATAGCTTATTTGAAATTCATGCGTCTCCAACCCCTCTGTGGCGTCAAGTACTTCGTTTGTAATTTCAAATTGAACTTTCTCTGCTTGCGTAAGCGTTTCAATTACGGGCATGAGCCCTAGCATTATGTCGTAGTCGGCTATCGTGTATGGGATATTGATAATGGCTAAGTCAGGGCAGAAAGCTCGACATGCAGCAATCGACCCCAATCCGTAATCTCCGAAAATGTGGTCGCTGTATTTCATAAGCACATTGGGCGTCTCTAATAGAGCTAGGTCGGATTTATCATTCTCAATGATGAGGTTGATCTGCTCGTTCATTTTGATGACGGCAGATTGGCCACCATCAAAACTAAGGGTGTTGCAGCCCCAGATTTCATTTAAAGGATTGAAGCTCAACGCGCATAGATTGGGATGGTGCTTTCTCATCTCGCTAACGATGCTACTGAACGTTATTGTTGAATTGGCGGGTGTATATAGATTCCCGACAACAATTTTTGGTATCAGGGCTAATTCCTGCATGTCGCTTTTGCTAGACTCGATTTGTTCAGCGGCGAGTTGGCTGACAACCGTCTTATTTACAGAATGAGCGTAGGTTTCAGCGTGTTTACTAAATTCTACGAGTCCTGCGGCGCTTTCTTTCGTCGATAAAACGACAACCAGGTCTGATTCATCGATTGTCGTTACATAGTTAATTCGATTTCTTATGCCAATTTCTTTGCAATTAACAAGGTTGGCGACATCTAGGCCGTCCGGTAGAATGCCGCATGGCGTTGATACCCGGATATTGTAGCCATTTCCTAGCAATCCAATCAGAAGAGGATAGTCAGCTCTTGTGAAAGATATAAGTCCGATTGTCTTCATGATTTTTATCGCTTGTCCCTTTTTAGAGCTGTTGCAATGGACACTTCATGTCTATGAAGCTCAAAGTGAAGTATTTTCTGATTAAGTCGGTCAAAGGCAATTCGTTTTGAATTGTCGCATGCTGTTCGCTTGTAATCAGGGCTTATTGCTCCTTCGCAATCTGCGCTTTTTATGCATTGGGTGCACAGCTGAAATGCCCAACATTTTTTACATGAATCGCTGGTCAGCTTTGAAACATTGATTATCTTTTCAATTTGACCTAAATCAAATCCTGAATCCAATGTGCCGATATACATTTCCTTTGTTGTTTCGCTGACCCTTTCGCAAGGAAGAAGCGCTCCTGCTGTTGTCACAAATAGACGCGTAACCCCTGGTTCGCATGGGCCACCGGGTATAGCTTTTGCTGGGATGTTCGAAGGTGCAAATCGCTTTATGTTTTGGTTGATGTTTGCAAGCGTATATGAAGCGAGCCTATCGTTGCGGTTTCCTTTTTCGATTTCGCGTTCATCCATAATTCTTGCTTTAAATAAGGCGTAATTTAGCTGACTTGAGAACTCGTCATTGTAGGGGGCGATACGTCCGTTGCGTTCCAGGTAGTTGAATTGAACATCGCAATCTTCGATATCTTTATCATTTATAAAGGAAGAGACTGTTTTATAGATGTTGTTCGTGTCGACTACGGCATTAAAATGAACATATTTGTTGCGTTCAGGATGGCTGTCTAAAACCATATGAACATTGTCTATAACTGTTTGGTATGAGGACTTGCCATTAGCGTAATGCCTAGACTTATCATGGATTTGCTGCGGCCCGTCAAGACTGATTAACAAATAGAATTCATGCCCAGAATCGAAGAAGAATTTAACCATTTCTTCAGATAAAAGAGAGCAATTAGTTGTAATTCGAAATGAGATGTGTTTTCCTTCAAATACCTGCTCTGCATATTGAGTAATTAGCTTAATTTCATTAAATCGAAGGAGAGGTTCTCCTCCATAAAATGCAACGACCGGGTTTGAGTTGTCGATCGAGTGCATCTTAAAGAATTCGATTGCATGTTTTGCCGTCGAAATGGACATGGAGTTATGACTGTGGGCTCTGTTGTATGAGGAGTTTCCGGAATAGATACAGTAATCACATCGGAAGTTACAAGATTGAGTCAGCTGAAGGGTTAGCATCCGTATATTTCTTTCCAGCTTAACTTTCAAAAGGTCAATTGATGGATAAGCGATATCCTGCAATGGCGAATCGCGGCAGTAGCCACATGATTGTAGTAACTGGAATTCTTGGTCTGATTTATAGGAAGCGTGGCAAACTTTTCCTGCTTGGACTTCTGAGATGTAATTGAATAGATCTTTGCTTACTGCAAGTATCTCGTTTCGATTGGCATCATAAATGTAGTGGTCCAAGAGGGTCTTTATGGGTAGAACTAACATCTCTACCGCCTCTTTCATTTCACTAATGTTATTTAGTGAACTAAGATGTTTTTTATAAAGTATCCTTTTATAAACGTATTGTCAAACATATATTGCTAAAACAGAAACAATTTATAGGCTGAGTTGGTCGTATTCTTTGGGCGATTGCTCCTATAATCTAGCCTTCGCTGCTGTCGGGAGGGAAGGACTGGGGCTCCGTTATTATGTTGAAACGCTTTAACACTTTTGACGTTCTCATGCATTTTTTGTTTCAAAAGCGTTAGGATGGAACTTGCAGCGCGGGGCGTAATAGGTGCCCTGCACACGATGGGAGGCTATCAATGGCTAATCGTTTCGTTCTCAATACCATCTCTTATCATGGTTCCGGCGCCATCAAGGAGATCCCCGGCGAGCTCCAGCGTCGCGGCTACAAGAAGATCTTCGTCTGCTCCGATCCCGACCTGGTCAAGTTTGGCGTTACCGCCAAGGTGACCGACGAGCTCGACGCCGCCGGCATCGCTTGGAGCCTCTACTCCGAGATTAAGCCCAACCCCACCATCCAGAACGTCAAGGACGGCGTCGAGGCCTTCAAGGCCGCCGAAGCTGACGCTATCGTGACCATCGGTGGCGGCTCCTCCATGGACACCGCTAAGGCCATCGGCGTCATCATCAACAACCCCGAGTTCGCCGATGTCCGCAGCCTCGAGGGCGTTGCTCCCACTAAGAACCACGCCGTGTTCACCATCGCCGTGCCGACGACCGCCGGTACTGCTGCCGAGGTGACCATCAACTACGTCATCACCGACCCCGAGAAGGTCCGCAAGTTCGTGTGCGTCGACACCAACGACGCCCCCGAGGTCGCCGTCGTCGACCCCGACATGATGGCTTCCATGCCCGCCGGCCTGACCGCTTCTACCGGCATGGATGCTCTGACCCACGCCATCGAGGGCTACACCACCAAGGGTGCTTGGGAGCTCTCCGACATGTTCCACTTTGAGGCCATTAAGCTGATCAGCGAGAACCTGCGCGACTCCGTTGCCGAGGCCAAGTCCGGTCAGCCCGGCTCCGGCCGCGAGGGCATGGCTCTTGGCCAGTATGTCGCCGGCATGGGCTTCTCCAACGTCGGCCTGGGCATCGACCACGCCATGGCTCACACCCTGTCCGCTCACTACGACACCCCGCACGGCGTCGCTTGCGCCATGCTGCTGCCGATCGCTATGGAGTTCAACAAGCCGGTTTGCGCCGAGCGCCTGGCCAAGGTTGCCGTTGCCATGGGTGTTGACACCACGGGCATGAGCACCGACGAGGCTGCCGACGCCGCCATCGCCGCCGTCAAGCAACTCTCCGCCGACGTGAACATCCCGCATGTCTGCGAGGCCATGAAGGCCGACGAGATCGAGGTCCTGGCCAAGGACGCCATGGCTGACGCCTGCTTCCCGGGCAACCCGCGCGAGGCGACGCTCGACGACGTCATCGAGCTCTTCAAGAAGATCTGCCCGGCTGCTTAACCTGGTTCGGCGGGCCCCGCCCGTTAGCCCCAGAATCGTCCTCGGACATGTCGGAGGCCCCGCTGCGCACTACGTGCGGCGGGGCCTCCTTCTGTCCTGCGGAAAGATTCTGGGGCTAACGGGCGGGGCCCGCCGGCTCGTTGTCGTGGCGGGCGCTGTTCGGAAGAGCTCGATGGGTCATCTCGCTGGGTAAATATTTGTGCGTGATGGTATCGTTGTTGGGGCTTTTACTGATTACGGGATGTTGACTTTGGAGTTGTGGATGGTGTCCCAAATGGATTCTACGCTTGGTTTTATTACTGACCAGCTTAAGACGCTGACTTCTATTGCCTCGCCTACGGGCTATACCCGTGCGGCGACTGATTATCTGATGGAGACCCTGCGCGATATGGGCTTTGGGCCTGAGCGTTCTAATAAGGGTAACGTGCTGGTTGAACTTGGCGGCGAGGGCGAGCCGCTCGTACTGGCGAGCCATGTCGATACCCTGGGCGCCATGGTGCGCTCCATCAAGGACAATGGTCGTTTGCGTCCCACGACGCTCGGCGGGCATCAGTGGTCTACGGCCGATGGCGAGAACTGCACCGTCTACACGCGTGACGGTAATGTGTACACGGGCGTGGTCCTCAATACCGAGCCTTCGGCGCATGTGGCCGATGAGCCGGTCAAGACCATCGAGAAGAACATGGAAATCCTGCTCGACGAGAACGTTGACAGCAAGGACGATGTGCTCGAGCTGGGTATTCAGACCGGCGACATCATCGCTATGGATCCGCGTACCACGGTGACGGAGAGCGGCTACATCAAGAGCCGCTTCCTGGATGACAAGCTGTCGGCGTCGATTCTGCTGGGCCTGGCCCGCGCCGTTGCTGACGGCGAGGTGTCGCTTTCGCGCAAGGTGTCCCTGCTCTTTACCGTGTACGAGGAGGTCGGCCACGGCGGCGCTTTCGTGCCGGCCGACACGCGCGAGATGATCAGCGTTGACATGGGCTGCGTGGGTGACGACCTGGGCTGCACCGAGCGCATGGTGTCGATCTGCGCCAAGGATTCGGGTGGCCCCTACAACTACGATCTGGTGACCACGCTGTCCAATATCTCGCGCGAGCTTAAGCTCGATTACGCCATCGACGTGTACCCGCATTACGGTTCCGACGTCGAGGCCACGCTTTCGGCCGGCTATGACATTCGCCATGGCCTGATCGGCCCAGGCGTGTATGCGAGCCACAACTACGAGCGCAGCCACATCGACGGTGTGCGCAACACCTACGAGCTCGTTCGCGCCTACGTCCAGCGCTAGAGAAGTAGTTTGCGACTCGGCTGACCAATCGCTAAGGCCCGATTTCTCGGGCCTTTTTTCGCCTTAGGTCGTTTAGTATTATGATGTATGTAATATGTTAACTAAACGCGTAAATTACTTAACGAGGTGATGCGGCATATGAATACATCTGAGTACTTATCTATGGGTGATGCCGCCCGCCTGTTGGGCGTTACGAAAGCCCGCATATCGCAACTTGCCGCATCGGGAACGCTCGCGTGCGATATTGTGGGCGGACGGAAGATGGTTGAGTATGATTCTGCGCTCGCTTATCAAAAGGTCCGCAAACGTGGACGCCGTCCTGCGGCCGATGTGGGGCGCAAGTTTACGCTGATGTCGGCCGACCATGAGGTCGCGCATGTCTCATTTGATCCGACACGTGAGTTTCCCTTCGAAATCGCCGAGGTGCTCGATGCGCAGAGGATGCCGTTTGGCACGTGCTCGAGTTCTTCTCCTACGGTGAATAAACGGGAGCTCAACGTGTGGTGGAGCCATCGGTCGGTGCCTGACGTCCGCCCCGGACTCGTCTCGCGCTATCGTGAACTGGGAATTGCCAGTGGCATTGAGGTGCCGGTTCAGTGCCTGGGCCTATCGCTTTCGGATTGCTATTGGCTGCGGCCGGCCGATTGCGCCGAACTCAAATGGCAAAACATCAATTACTTTGAGAACGAATTTGAGCGATCGGTACCCGAAGAGCGTTCGGGTTGGCTGGAAGGCATCGGTCTTAAAAATCCTGATAACACGTCCGAGGGCGAGCTCCCTAAATCGTGGATGATTCGCAACGGTGTTCGCGTTCTGGTCAAGGGATGCGGCATGGACGACCAACGGCCCTTTAACGAGGCGGTTGCAACGGCTCTGCATCGTCGCTTGCTGTCGGAGGGCGAGTTTGTTCCTTATACGGTTGAGCGGATGTTCGATGGCCCTGCGTGCCTGTGCGAGGATTTTCTTGACGGCCGCGAGGAATATGTTCCGGCTGTTTACGTTAAGAACGCCCTTGGAGGCCAGCGAGGAAGCTCGACGTACGACCGGTACTGCCGATTCCTTGGTAAGCATGGAGCAGACGAGACTGCTGCGAGAAGGTCTATGTCGCAGATGATCGTTTGCGATGCCCTTTTGGCCAACAGCGACCGCCATTGGCGAAACTTCGGCATCATCCGCAATGTCGACACCCTGGAGATAAAACCTGCTCCGCTGTTCGATAGCGGCAACTGCCTGTGGTACAACGTACCAACTGCCGCGCTCGCAGCTGGGGAGTTTGGGTTTGCCGCTAAGCCGTTTGGGCCCGACCCTTCCGTCCAGCTGGCGCTTGCCGACTCGCTCGATTGGTTCGATTCATCGCGACTCGACGGATTTGTTGGTGAGGCGATTGAGATCCTTTCGCAGAGCAAGTGGGCCACGGCGGAGGGACGGCTCGAGTCCATTCGCCGCGGCCTGGAGCGTCGCGTTGTCGAGGTGAATGCCGCTGTTGAAGTGCTTCGATACGTGCGGCGATAATCCCGCGGCTACTTGATAACTGCCGTAACGGTGCCGCCACCCAAGACGACGTCGCCGCGGTAGATAACGACTGCCTGGCCGGGGGCGATGGCTCGCTGCGGCTCGTCAAAAGTCAGCAGCATTTGCCCGTCGGCGCCACGTGTAAGGGTTGCTGCCTGGTCCTTTTGACGGTAGCGATACTTGGCGCCCACGCGAATGCCGCCGGACGTGAGCTCTGCCTCCATGTGGTCGGCAGGGGCACTCCAGATCCAGTCATTGGCCGTGAGCGCTGTGGCCGTCAGGTCGTCGACCTCGCCCAGGTGCACAATGTTGTTGGCGGCGTCGACGCCCGTTACGTACACGGGATGCGCCATCGCGACGCCCAGGCCCTTGCGCTGGCCGATGGTATAGCGCAGCGCGCCGTTATGGCGTCCGACCACGCTGCCGTCGCGCCATACAATATCGCCCGGCTCGGCGGCATGTCCGCAGCGGCGCTCGATATAGCCCGCATAGTCGCCGTCCGCGATAAAGCAGATATCCTCGCTCTCGGCTTTCTTGGCGTTTATGAAGCCCTGCTCGGCGGCAATGCGGCGCACGTCGCGCTCTTTGTCCAGCCCAGCCAGCGGAAAGATCGTGCGCGACAGTCGCTCCTGCGTGAGCGAATACAAAAAGTAGCTCTGGTCCTTCTTAGGGTCCTCGCCGCGGTGCAGCTGCCAGGTTCCGTCGGACGCCTGGCTCGTTTTGGCGTAGTGACCTGTGGCGATGTAGTCGCAGCCCATATCGAGTGCCGCATCGAGCAGCGCGCCAAACTTAATATGGCGGTTGCAGATGATGCATGGGTTGGGCGTCAGCCCCTCCTGATAGGCAGTCACAAATCGCTCGATAACGTTGCGGTCGAAGGTCTGCTGCAGGTCGAGCACATGGTGGGGCATCCCCAGGCGCTCGGCGACGGCCTTTGCATCGGCGATGTCGCGGTCGACTTTGCTCATGTCCGTGACGGGATCGGGCGCGGGGCAGACGAGGCGCATGGTGGCGCCGACGCATTCGTAGCCTTGGCGCTTGAGCAGATACGCGGTCACGCTGGAATCGACGCCGCCGCTCATGGCGACGAGCACGCGCTTGTTGTGCATGGGGAGGTTCTCCTTGGTGGCATGTGGCCAAAAAAGAAAAGCGGCGCGGGAGGCTGGTTCCGCGCCGCAGACATTGTAGCAAGTTCGGACGTCTCGTGGGACACCCTGATGGGATGGGCTCAGGCTGCCGGGAGAGAGGAGACCGGTTCGTCCTGGGCTCAACCTATGGGCGACGGGCCCTAGTCCTGGAAGAGCGCCGTGGACAGGTAGCGCTCACCGGTATCGGCGAGCAGCGCCACGATGGTCTTGCCCTCGTTCTCGGGGCGCTTGGCCAGCTGTAGCGCGGCCCACACGGCGGCGCCGGACGAAATGCCCACGAGCACGCCCTCCTTGTGGCCCACGGCGCGGCCGGTGGCAAAGGCGTCGTCGTTCTCGACGGGGATGATCTCGTCATAGATCTGGGTGTCGAGGACGTCGGGCACAAAGCCGGCGCCGATACCCTGGATCTTGTGCGGGCCGGCCTGGCCCTTGGAGAGCACCGGGGAGGTGGCGGGCTCGACGGCGACGACCTGAATCTCGGGATTCTGCTCCTTGAGGAACTCGCCCACGCCGGTCACGGTGCCGCCGGTGCCAACGCCGGCGACGAAGATGTCGACCTGGCCGTCGGTGTCATCCCAGATCTCGGGGCCGGTCGTGGCCTTGTGGATGGCGGGGTTGGCAGGGTTCACAAACTGACCGGCGATAATGCTGTTGGGCGTCTCCTTCTGCAGCTCCTCGGCCTTGGCGATGGCGCCCTTCATGCCCTTGGAGCCGTCGGTGAGCACGAGCTGTGCGCCATATGCCTGCATAAGCTTGCGACGCTCGACGGACATGGTCTCGGGCATGGTGATGATCACCTTGTAGCCGCGAGCCGCCGCCACCGAGGCGATGCCGACGCCGGTATTGCCACTCGTGGGCTCGATGATGGTGTAGTCGCCGCCGCGCACGATCTTGCCGGCCTTCTCGGCCTCGTCGATCATGTTCTTGGCGACGCGGTCTTTGACGGAGCCGGCGGGGTTGAAGTATTCCAGCTTGACGAGCACGCGGGCCTTGAGGTCCTCATCGGCCTCAAAGTGAGTGAGCTCCAGAAGCGGAGTGTGGCCGATAAGCTGATCGATGGACGTGTAAACATTGCTCATGGTGAACCTCCAAAGTGTTCAAATGACTGGATACCGTGTGGTTTTACGGTGTGTGTAACAGCGAAACCCACAAACCTTATGGGTTGTTCGTTTTGCTGTTGGCAAGCATAGTAGACACCAAAGCCTAGTAACGCAATAGGAAATAGAAGATTATTACGAGTCGATTAACCATCTTGACGGGAATAGGTATTTCCAAAACCAATATTTCGGCTAGAATTTCTACGAATTAAAAGACCGAAAGGCAGCTATATATATGTTGGTTTCCACAAAGGGCAGATATGCCCTGCGCGTTATGGTCGACTTGGCCGAGCACCAGGCGGCAGGACGCATTCCTCTCAAAGAGATCGCCGCGCGTCAGGGGATTTCGGAGAAATATCTGGAGAACATTTTGGCCACGCTCGTGCGTGCCAATATGCTCTCGGGCATGCGCGGCAAGGGCGGCGGCTATGTGCTCACGCGCCCGCCCGAGCAGTACACGGTGGGCGAGATTTTGCGCCTGACCGAGGGCAGCCTGGCGCCGGTCGCATGCCTAGACGGCGACTGCAAGGGCTGCTCGCGTTCGGACGAGTGCCCCACGCTCGACGTGTGGAAGAACCTGGACAAGCTCATTAACGACTACCTCGACGGCGTGACGCTCGATGCGCTCGTAGCCCCCAACGAGGGCTACGACTATGTCATCTAGCCCCACCTGTCATTTGGGGACGGGGCGGAAATGCTGGATTTTCTTGCCCTCTGAGGCTCGACAAATGATAAGGCCGTCCATCGTTGCGATGGACGGCCTTCTTTAGGTGTGTTGTGGCGGTCCGAATCCGGTCGCTTTAGTTCCTGGCGACGCTGTCGAGAATGCTGCGCATGATGGACACCAGGATGCTGCCCATAAAGGCCGATCCAAAGCTGGCGATGGAGATACCCGCGCCCAGCAGATTGACCGACAGATAGCTGGCCAGCTCGAGCATAAAGCTGTTGACTACGAGCTGAAAAATACCCAGCGTAATGATCGTGAGCGGCAGCGAGATGACCGTCAGGAACGGCTTGACGAGCGAATCGACGATGTTCAGGAACAGTCCCACGAAGGCGAAACAGACCCAGGCCTCGGCAAAACCGAAGGGCTGGATGCCGGGAACGAGGAACGTGGCAATCGCGATGGCGATCGAGGTAAAGAGCCAGTTAAGCATAAAGCGCATGGTGTGAATCCTTTCTTGCGCAGGGTGCGTCGGTGTCGCGTGAAGCGGTTTGCTGCGGCAGCTTGGACGGCCGCTCGGGTGTGCCGCCTTGTTCGGCCGCCCATTGTCTCAGATATTCGTGGAGCTTACGTGCGCATTCGGTTTCAAAACGGCGTTCGTCCTAGAAAATGCGCCGCTGGCAGAGAGTTTTGTCGCTTTAGTTTGGTGGTGTGCTAAACTGCTACGGGCAAAAGCCACACGCGTTGCCCTATTGCATAGAACGGGCGAACGATGCCCGATGTCAGTATCAACTTCGATGCCTTTTGGCGGGTTTGGCGGTGATCGATGAATATCGAGAACATGTTTGACAAGCCTGATGTCAAGCAGCTGGTCCACGCATTTAGTCTTTTGGATGACGAGAAGGATATCCAAGCGTTTTTGACCGATATCTGCACGCCGCGCGAGATCTGCGATCTATCGCAGCGTCTGCAGGTTGCGCGTTATCTGGATGAGGGCGAGCCTTATGTTGAGGTTCAGGCCCGCACCGGCGCTTCGTCCACTACGGTGAGCCGCGTTTCAAAGGCACTCAACGGCGAGTACGGCGGCTATCGCAAGATCCTCATCAAACTGGAGGATGGCGAGTAGGCCAGCGGCAACAAACGAATTGCGCAGAACCGTCCCTTCGGGGGCGGTTTTTATATGCCCGCAATCGGCTGGTGCGTTGGGGTCAGGTTGCTTTGCACCAAAACATGGAGCTGAGGTAGCAATCTGTCCGCGTGGGCGGGTAGGATGGAAGCATTGAATATTGCGAACGGTTTGAGTGGAGGACCATGCCTGTTCGAATCTATACCACCAACGCCGGCGCGGATTTGAGCGATGCCGAGGCGGCGCTGCTTGCCGACCTTATTGCCCGCCACGGGCGTGCCGTGCTGCTGGCGCCAACGTTTGCCGAGCTCGACCTGTGCCGTCATGATGCGGCGGAAGCCGGCGTTTCGCTGGGTATTGACTACAAGACGCCTACATCGTGGCTTCGCTCGCTTTGGGAGCTTTTGGGCGACGGGCGCGGTTTCGTCGACAACCTGCAGCGCCAGATGCTGTTTTCGGACATGGTAGCGCGTCTCGACGACGCCGACCTGCAGCCGCTTTCGCGCAGCCAGGGCACGATGCGTATGCTCGCGCGTATGGCTCGCGATGTGCTGCCGGGTGTGGCAGGGACAGGTGCCGAGCGTTGCTGCGACAACGTTTGCAAGCCCAAGCCCAGAAGCGACGCCGAGGCTCGCGTGTTTGAACTTTTGTGCGCCTATGCGCGCGGTTTGGACCGTCGAGATATGGT
>DAWCEJ010000262.1:0-2314 GCA_052274955.1 Collinsella sp. | reverse complement strand
CGCATCTTCCCCAACGGCACCGGCGAGATTAACTCCGAGGGCGTCGCTTTCTATCACGAGCTTTTCGCCACCTGCAACAAAGCCGGCGTTATCCCCTATGTCACGCTCGATCACTTCGATACGCCCGAGGCCTTCTACCAGGACGGCGGCGAGGGCTTCTTGACGCGCACGACAATCGACGCCTTCGTCGAGTACGCCAAGTTCTGCTTTGCCGAGTTCACCGAGGTCAAGCACTGGTTTACCTTTAACGAGATTCCCGCAACCGCCGAGGGCAGCTTTATCGTTGGCAACTGGCCGCACGGCGAGAAATACCGCCTGGACAAGGCCTTCCAGCTCATGCACAACATGATGGTGGCCCACGCCAAGGCTGTCGTCGCCTTCCATGAGGGCGGCTTTGAGGGCGAGATCGGCATTGTCCAGAACCTGGAGCCCAAGTATCCCCTCGACCCCAACAACGCCGCCGACTGCGAGGCAGCCCGCATGGCCGACGTCATCAACAACCGCTGGGTACTCGACGCCACCTTCCGCGGCCACTATGCAGCCGACACCATGGAGGCTGCGACCAAGCTGGCCCATATCGCCGGCGGCGAGCTCGACGTCCGCGACGAGGACATCGCCGCGCTGACCGCCGCGCTCCCCTACAACGATTGCCTGGGTGTCAACACCTACAAGTGCCAGTTCCTGCGTGCCGCCGAGGGCGAAAACGACATCAACCACAATGGCACCGGCGACAAGGGCTCCTCGCGCTGGTTCCTCAAGGGCGTGGGCGAGTCATGCGTGCGCGAAGGCGTACCCACCACCGATTGGGACTGGATTATCTATCCCGAGGGCCTCTACGACCTGTTGCTCCGCATTAAGAACGATTACCCCAACTACAAGAAGATCTACATCACCGAGAACGGCATGGGCTATAAGGACGACTTTGAGGACGGCTTTATCGACGATGCCCCTCGCATCGACTATATGCGTCAGCACCTCGCGTGGATCCTCAAGGCAATCGACGGCGGCGTAAACGTCGACGGCTACTTTGTGTGGTCGCTGCAGGACCAGTTCTCCTGGACCAACGGCTATAACAAGCGTTACGGCCTGTTCTACATCGACTTTGAGACCCAGAAGCGCTATCCCAAGGCGAGCGCGTACTGGTACAAGAACGTCGCGAAGACCGGCCTGCTCATGGCCTAATTCAAGCCGCGTACCCCCTGTCGGCCGCATGTGAGTCCCTCCACGGGATCGCATGCGGCCTTTTTTGTTTTGACTCGGCCCGAGCAGGCCGTTTGTCTCGATCTGTAACATCTAGCAGGGATTTTCAATCCTAACTGTTATAGATTTAGACGAACGGGCGACCAGGGCTGAAAGATCTCAATCTGTAACACGTAGCCCACTTTTAACCGTCTAACTGTTACAGATCAAGACAATAAGATAGTCAAATCCGAACTTTCCAAGCAGTTATGAACCATGGTTTCCAGTTTTCGGTATCACGAACATACTTTCGGTATCATTTAATGGTATTATGATATCGAAAGTATGTTCGTGATACCGAAAGGAGCCGCATGCGCCAGTTCGATTACACCACAGTCCCAGCGGAACTCGAAGCAACTCCAATCACCAACCTCCTCCTCTCGATACGCGAGCATAAAGGCCGTCAGTTTGCTCTGAGTCAAGTCAAACCCGAGCTTCTATCGTCCCTAATGGAGGAGGCTAAGATCCAAAGCACCCGATCCTCCAACGGACTTGAAGGAATTGTTACCACCCAAAAAAGACTCAAAGCGATCATGGCGTATTCCGCCAAGCCAAGCTCCCGCGCAGAGGAAGAAATCGCTGGATACCGAGATGTGCTGTCGCTTATTCACGAGCAACACGATTCCATTCCCGTAACGCCATCGGTCATTCTGCAGTTGCATCGTGACCTCATGGCGCACACGGCAATCTCGTATGGAGGCCATTGGAAAGATGGCGATAACGAAATCGTCTCCATTGACGATCAAGGTAATCGATTTGTGCGCTTTAGGCCCCCTTCGGCTCTAGCAACCCCGGGACTTATTAAAGAAGCCTGCCAGTCCCTCAACGATGCTTTATCTCGCCAAGTTTGCGATCCCCTCCTTATATCGCTCCGCTTTATCTTCGATTTTGTTAGCATTCATCCCTTCAACGATGGCAATGGCAGGATGAGCCGGCTCCTTACAACGCTGCTGCTCGAAAAGACTGGATACGATGTTGCGCGTTACATCAGCATCGAACGACTTATTGAAGACAACAAAGCGCTTTACTACAACGCCCTCGCTGCAAGCTCCACTGGATGGAATGAAAATCAAAA
>DAWCEJ010000261.1:0-7311 GCA_052274955.1 Collinsella sp. | reverse complement strand
GTGATGATGCAGCTGGGCGCCGAGGGCGGTTTTGTCGGCTCGGGCAGCTTTAAGAGCGGCGACCCCGGCAAACGCGCCGCCGCCATCGTCAAGGCTGTGGCAAACTTCACCGATGCCAAGCTCATCGCCGAGCTTTCGGAGGACCTGGGCGAGGCCATGGTGGGCATCAACGCCGACGAGATCGAGATTATCATGGAGGAGCGCGGGCGCTAGTCCAGCAGAAAGGATCGCACATGAGCGATTATGCAGACCAAACGGTCGCCGTGCTGGCGGTCCAAGGCGCTTTTGCCGAGCACGAGGCGAGGCTGTCCGAGCTGGGCGCACGTTGTATAGAGTTGAGGCAGGCGGCTGATTTGAAGCAGGACTTTGACCGTCTGGTACTTCCCGGCGGCGAGTCTACCGTTCAAGGGAAGCTGCTTGATGAGTTGGGCATGCTCGAGGAGCTTCGTGCCTGTATCGCTGAAAGCATGCCCGTCCTGGGCACCTGCGCCGGCCTGATTCTACTGGCTCACGACCTTGCCGCCCATGACGATAAGGGCACGCCGCGTTTGGCAACCATGGATGTACTTGTCGAGCGCAATGCCTACGGCAGGCAGCTCGGCAGCTTTCGAACCAAGGGGCAAATAGCCGGCATCGACGGTGAAGTGCCGCTGACGTTTATCCGCGCGCCCCGCATCGTCGAGGTCCACGGCGACGCCAAGGCCTTAGCGAAAGTCGACGGTCGTATTGTCGCCGCCCGTCAGGGCAACCAGCTCGGCGTAACCTTCCACCCCGAGCTCGACGACGATACCCGCCTCCACGAACTGTTCCTACAAATGTAGGCATCGAAATCAACAAACGAAACGAGAGTGGATGATCTCCCACTTTGAGCTTGAATGCAGGCTCAAACCGGGAGATCATCCACTCTTGTTCTATGTAGTCGTTTAAGAACGTCCCCAATGACTACAAGGAGTGTCCCAAGCTGCCGGCAGAAAAGGAACGTCCCTAACTGCCGCATCCGGAGCAAGACAACGCCGCAGGCAGAGGACGGACAGCGAGCGGGTCGCATTTGAGGCAAGGTGACGTGAAACGAAAGGGCGCTGACCTTCTGGTCGCGCCCTTGAAGCTGAACGTCAGATTGTCCAAATGCGGCCCGCGCAGCGTCGGCCCGTTACGGCGTTTGGTAAAACGCCGTAACTAAAAACGGTTACCGCGGAAGCCGCCGCCGTTGCGGCCGCCACGATCGACACCGCGACCGCCACGGTCGTTACCACGGTTGCCGCCAAAGCCGCCACGGTTGCCACCGCGATCGCCGTAGCCACCACGGTTGCCGCCAAAGCCGCCGCGACCGCCACGGTCGCC
This sequence comes from Collinsella sp., assembly GCA_052274955.1. Taxonomy (GTDB): domain Bacteria; phylum Actinomycetota; class Coriobacteriia; order Coriobacteriales; family Coriobacteriaceae; genus Collinsella. The sequence continues at coordinate 5,970 of DAWCEJ010000261.1, read as the reverse complement.
GCCACGGTCACCAAAGCCGCCACGGCCACCGCGATCGCCACCGCGACCGCCGCGGTCACCGCCACGGCCACCGCGATCGCCAAAGCCGCCGCGACCGCCACGGTCGCCGCCTCGGCCACCGCGATCGTCACGACCGCCGCGAGGACCGCGATCCTCGTCCAGACCCATGGCGACGAGCGGAGCGATAACCTTATCGAGAGCGGCCATCAGCTCGGTGGCCTCCTCGTAAGAAAGCTCGGGCAGGAGCTTCTCCTTCTTGTTGGCAAGCTCGACCAGGCCCTCAGCGGCATCCTCGGCGGCGAAGACAACAATCTTGCGCATATCGCCCTCGGCGTCGTCGATGCGGCCGACCAGATCGGCAGCCTCGGCCTCGGCCATCAGGCCATCGAGCTCACGAAGGCGCATGCCCAGCAGGTCGGACATTTCCTTCTGCTCCATCTTGGGCTTGAGGTCAAGGAGCTTGATGGCGCGCTCGATGTTCGCCATGCGCTCGGCCTTGGCCTCCTCCTCCTTGGAAATAGCAAAGCGACGGCTACGCAGCAGACGGGCGGCCTTCTGCATCTTGTCCATCAGCTCTTCGTCATCGTAATCAACGGCGGCCTCGACAACCTCGGCCTCCTCCTCGGCGGAAACCTCGTCAGCAGCCTCAACCTCGGCAGCTTCGGTCTCCACGGTCTCGACTGCCTCGACCTCGGCAGCCATGGTCTCGTTCTCGGTCTCGTTCATGATCTCTTCGTTCTCGGACATGAGACTCCTTCTTGGCCCTCTCGGGCATCATCGCCCCATTCGCGGGGCCCGTCGCGCACTCTTTGCGCTTTAAACATTCATGCCTCTCGGCAAAACGTCCATTAGTTTATGGTGTCGCCATCCAATCTAGCTGCAGAATCTATGTGCACACATTAATGCGACATGTGCGACTCGCGACGAGCGTACACCAGCGACGTCGCGAACCCGACCACGGCAATCACAGCCGCCACACGCACGGCAGTTGCAAATCCAATCGCCTGGGCAACGTCGGTCGCAGCGCCAGCCGCGCCGGCAGTCGCCGCAGAACTCGAGAGCAGACCGATAAACAGCGATGGGCCAAACGATGCGGCAATCATGTTCCACGTGTTAAGCAATGCCGTTCCGTGGGGATGCTCAGCGGCAGGCAGCGTCTCCAAGCCGGCCGTTTGCGAGGGGCTCAGCACCAAACCGACTCCGGCATACACCACAACGGTCAGCGCCACGACGACGCCGATGTTCATACTTGCCGCCGTCATCGAGATGGCAGTCTGCCCCACGGCAATCAGGGCAAAGCCGACCGGCAGCAGCGGCCATGCGCCACGGGCGTCCATCACGCGTCCGCCCACAATCGAGGTCACGGCGTTGCAGGCAATCGCCGGCAAAATGAGCAAGCCCGCAATAAGTGCGGTCATGCCGTATGCGCCCTCAAAATAGAGCGGCAACAAAACGCTCATCGAGAACGTCGTCATCATCGACACCACCACAAGCAGGCACGCGGGCCAAAAACGAACGCTCGCCATGGGACGCACGTTAAGCACCGGATGCTCGAGCTTGAGCTGACGGGCCGCAAACAGGCCGAGCAGCACAATGGCGGCGGAAAGCGCCAGGATGCCGGCAATCGGATTGGTCGAGAACTCGCCTACGGAATACACGAATGCCGTAATGCCGGCGGCGAGCAAAACAACCGACAGAATATCAAGCGTGGTGCTCGAGCGCTCTCCGACATTCTGAACAAGCTTAACGCCCGCCGCAGCGACCACAATGCCGCCCACCAGCGGCACTACGAACACCGCCCTCCAGCCGAACAACGTGCACATAAGACCGCTGATTACGGGTCCAAACGCCGGCCCTAGCGTAATGCAGGCACCGCCCAGGCTAAGATACAGACCGAGCTTCTCGCGCGGGGCGCAAGACAGCACCACGTTCATCATGAGCGGGAACAAGATGCCCGATCCCGCAGCCTGCAAAATACGACTTGGTAGCAAAACGCTAAACGACGGAGCGATCAGACACAGGACTTCGCCGGCGACCATACATCCGCATGCGAAAAACAACAGCTTGCGCGTCGAGAAACGGCCGGACAGGAAGGCCATGATGGCCGTAAAGATCGACGTCACGATCATGTAGCCCGAAACGAGCCACTGCGCCGTGGTGGCACTCACCGAAAAGGCTGCCATAATGTCGTGCAACGCCACGTTAATGATGTTCTCGTTAAACGCGGCAACAAAGGCTGCAATATACATAACGACGAGAAGCGCCGCAGTGGCCGATGGCGTTGCTTGAACTTGTTGCTGAGATTTGCTCCCCATGCATTTCCTTCCTCTTGGAACGACAGTCGCATCGCCCCAGAGGAACAGTCCAGGGCGAAAAATGAGCCCTAGACTTACGCCAGACGCCGTACACGACGAATCTGGCAACATGGTCCAACGTCAAAAGATTGTAACGCGGACGCGCAGCTTTCCTTCCGCGCTATTATTAAAAGTCCACGAAAGCATAAGACATGAGGAGCCCGCCATGATTAAGCCCATCATGAAATCCGAGTTCTTTTTGCGCCTGCCTTCCGAAGACGCGGGGCCCGACGATGCCGCGACCGGGCAGGACCTCCTGGATACACTCCACGAGCATGAGCACGAGTGCGTGGGGCTCGCCGCCAACATGATCGGTGTGCGCAAACGCATCATCTGCGTAAAGGACGGCAACAGGGCGCTCCTGATGTACAACCCTCAAATTCTTGAACAGGTCAATGCCTATCAGACGAGCGAAGGATGCCTCTCGCTGATCGGCGAGCGTCCCTGCACCCGCTATCGCCGCATTAAGGTTGAGTATTTGGACGAGAACTTCGTTCACCGCATCAAAAACTTCTCGGGCTACACCGCCGAGATCATCCAGCACGAAATCGACCACTGTTGCGGAATCGTTATTTAGTTCCGCCGATTCAAGAAAGCTCCCTGCAGCAAAACAACTGCAGGGAGCTTTTCATAGTGCGGAACTTCTATCCCACTAGCTCTGGCGGTAATGGTCGAAGAAGTCGGCGAGGTCTTCGAGGGACTCCTTGAGCACTTCCATGCGCGGCAGGTACACGATACGGAAGTGGTCGGGCTCAGCCCAGTTGAAGCCGCCGCCGCGCGTGATCAGGATCTTCTTCTCGTGCAGCAGGTCAAGGGCGAACTGCTCGTCATCGGTAATGTTGAACTTCTTCACATCCATCTTGGGGAAGATGTAGAACGCCGCACGCGGCTTAACCACCGAGATGCCGTCAATCTTGTTGAGCGCCTCATACACAAAGTTGCGCTGCTCGTAGACACGGCCGCCGGGGCGGATGTAGTCGTTGACGGACTGATGGCCACCGAGCGCCGTCTGAACGATCGACTGAGCCGGCACGTTGGAGCACAGGCGCATGTTGGAGAGCATGTTGATGCCCATGATGAAGTCGCTCATGCAGCGCTGGTTGCCCGAAAGCACCATCCAGCCAATACGATAGCCCGCGATCATGTGCGACTTGGACAGACCGCTAAAGGTGACGCAGGGCAGATCGGGAGCGAGCGAGGCAATCGAGACGTGCTCGTAGCCGTCCATGCACAGGCGGTCGTAGATCTCATCAGCAAAGATCATCAGCTGATGCCTGCGTGCAACCTCGACGATGCCCTCGAGCACCTCGCGCGGATAGACGGAACCCGTGGGGTTGTTGGGGTTGATGATGACGAGGGCTTTGGTCGCGCTCGTGATCTTGGACTCCATATCCTCCAGGTCGGGATACCAATCCGCCTGCTCATCGCACAGATAGTGCACGGGATGACCGCCGGCAAGGGTTGCGCACGCCGTCCAGAGCGGATAGTCGGGGCTGGGGATCAGAATCTCGTCGCCATTGTCGAGCAGCGCGTTCATCGAAAGCTGAATGAGCTCGGACACGCCGTTGCCCGTGTAGATATGCTCCATCTGAACGTTGGGCAAGCCCTTGATCTGCGAATACTGCATGATCGCCTTGCGCGCGGAGAACAGGCCACGCGAGTTGGAATAGCCTTCGCAGTCGGGCAGCTGCTGGCGCATGTCCTTGATGACCTCATCGGGCGTGCGGAAACCGAAGGGCGCCGGGTTGCCGATATTGAGCTTGAGGATGCGCTCGCCCTCGTCCTCCATACGGGCGGCCTCGTCGACGACGGGACCGCGCACGTCATACAGGACGTTATCGAGCTTGGTGGATTTAGAAAAAGTACGCATGGTGGTGCTCCTTGCAATTTGAGCTGAGGGATGGGGTTCGGGCTTGGAATCGTTGCGGGGTGATGATGCCTCGCCTTGATCGGCGTCGCCGGCAAGCAGCCAGGTAACATCGACCTCCAAAATACGGGCGAGCAGCTCAGCCACATCGCGCCGCGGAATCGTCTTGCCGCTCACATATTGGCTCATCTGACTCTTGCCGAGTTTTTTGCCGAGCATCTCCGATGCGCGGATCACGTCCGACTGGCGAACGTCGCGATCGGACATAGCCTGTCGCAGACGATCGCTAAACGTCTCTTGGGCCACTAGAACCTCCTTGCTGGCAAAGTTCAATTTATACAACACGAATTGAACCTGAGTTCAATTTAGGAAGCAGTATAACGCCGTGCTATTTCGAAAAGTTCAATTTCAAAAATAAAATGAGCAAGACCTCGAGATTTATCCCAAGGCGATAACGACGTGCACGCATTTAGAGGTATTCGAGGAAACGAGCGGCGGCAAGCGAAACATCGGCCGTTCGATATATGGCGTTGATCTGCCGATGGGGATGCCCCTCGAGCGAACGCACGGCAACATCGAACTGACAGCGACGCAAGATGAGCGCCGGAAGGATGCTCACGCCCAGGCCATCCTCGACCATAGCCATAATCGCATAGTCATCCCAAGTCGACAGTTTTGAGCGCACCGCCAGCCCCGCCCGACGGAATAGCGGCGTAATCTCATCATCGGTACCCCGTTCCAGCAGAATAAACTGCTCGTTGGCTAAATCGGCAAGAGAGACGAACTCCGCCGTGGCAAGCAACGAATCTGTCGGCACCACCGCCATCAACTCGTCGCGCGCCAAAGACCGCGACGTCATGCCATTTTCTCGGGGCTCATGCGGGATAAAGCCCAGATCGCAGCGGCCCTCTGCCACCCATTGTTCAATCTCTGAATAGTCGCCCATCAGCAACTCGTAATCAATGTCTGGATAATCGGCACGAAAACGAGCAATCACCGGCGGCAGCACGTGGGTCGCCACGCTCGAAAACGTACCGATGCAGATTTTGCCGCGCATGAGCCCACGCATCTCATCCACGCGTCGCTGCAAGCGAACGAATTCCTCGCAGAGCGCCTCGACAGCCGGCATGACCTGCCGCCCGTCAGCAGAAAGAGCCACGCCCTCGCGACTGCGGTCGAGCACCTTAAAGCCCCAATCGGCCTCAAGATCGGCCACCATGCGGCTCACGCCCGATTGCGAATAGCTCAGGCGCTCGGCGGCGCGCGTAAAGCTTCCGGCGCGCACTGTCTCGAGCAGCACCTGCATCTTTTGAATATTCGTTTCCACGGCAGTCCTCCACCCTTGCATGAGATTTTGTCATGTCAGCCATGCATTATATTCGCTTTTCTTCTAAAGCCAGTTCACCCATAGTGAACATGCTCGGATATAGAGGGGATGTCAGCACATGAACAACGGATTGTTTACGTACTTAGCAGCATTGCTATTGTTTGGCTCCAACGGCATCATCGCCGCTGCCATCGCGCTGCCGAGCTCCGATATCGTACTGTTGCGCACGTTTTTGGGCGCTCTCACCCTTGCCGCCATCCTCTTCATAACCAAGCGCCATAACCTGCAGGCTCCGTCTCGCCCCCGCGAGGCCGCAGCGCTCATCGTCTCGGGCGCCGCGCTGGGCGCCAGCTGGATTTTCCTGTTCCGCGCCTATCAGACGATCGGCGTTGGTATCTCCTCGCTGTTGTATTACTGTGGCC
>DAWCEJ010000260.1:0-5109 GCA_052274955.1 Collinsella sp. | reverse complement strand
CTGCCCGCTCATGGGCTCGGTTCTTGCCATGGCATACGGCATCGCCACGCTCGACCGCGAGATTACCGTCGAAGCCGTCGCCAGCCTTGCGCTGCAAATGGCCTTTTGCCTGGTCACATCCACGTTGTACTTTAAGCTCTCGCCCCTTGGCACCACCACGGCCGCCATTATCGACAATTCGACACCAACTGTCTGGGGCCTCGCTGTCGCGCTCGCCGGCGGCTTTGCAGGCGGCCTGGGCAACTCGCGCGACCAGGAACCCGCCACGCTCATCGCCGGTGTGGCCGTGGCGACCGCGCTCATGCCACCCCTGTGCGCGGCGGGCTACGGCATCGCCATCGCAAGCGGGTCGCTGTTTCTCTCGGCGCTTTACGAGTTTGGCATCAACGTGGTCTTTATCGCACTGGCTGCCGAAGCCGTACTACTTCTATTGCGTGTGCCGCTCAAGCGCGACCTCAACGGCGACGGCATTGTGACTGCTGAGGAAAATGCCGAGGTCGACGAGCTGTCACGCAAGGTGCGCCGCCGCATTATTGTGGGCACGGTGATCTTTGCCATCCCCTGCATCGTTATGACCGCGGGGTCTATTGGCTCGGCGCAGGTCGGCGTGCAGGACGGCTACGGCGTCACCGAGACCACACGCGAGCTTGCCGCGGTGCTGCCGGGCTTTAAGGATTACACCGTCGCCGTCGAGACCTCGGCCACCGAAGGGGACGAGGAAGGCATTGTAGAGCGCGAAATCGTCGCCCATGTGACGACAAGCGAGGCGCTTGGGGCACACGACCGCCGCGTCGCCCGCAAGCTCATTGACCTCAACGTGCCCGAACTCGATCACGTGGAGTTCGATGTGAAGTGATGCCGGCGCGGGATGAATGCTCGCACGGACGCAAGTTACGACGAGGCGCAGACGCGATACGGACACGAGCAAATTGCGGGGTGCAGTTCACACCCGAGCCCCGCTCGCTGTTTTATTGCCGTGAATCAGACGTCCGCATCGACATCGCCAGACTCCACCGTAAACGCCGGATCGGTGCTCACAAGATAAAATCGGGTCACCTTAGTATTTCTAATTAGGTAAATCTGCCCCTGATTGCGTCGGCGCGATATATACGCAACGTGAACCGTGCCGAATTCTTCGCCGTTTTCCTTCTTTAATACCAGGATATTGGGATCATCCGTACGCTTAAACTGCCCGTCTGTGCAGATTCCGTCTTTGTCGACCAGCTGCCATCGACAGTTGTCCTCCTCAAGAAAAGCCAGGGTTTCCCGACTCGTTTTGTCATCCCGATAGAAACCATCAATGGCAAACCCTTCGGAAGCGCATTCCTGCATATAGGATGTTTCTCGGCTTATAGCAAACAGCCCTGTAGCGCCCAAGAGCGCAGCTAGGCAGACCACTGCAAGGGCTATCGAAATAGCACGGCGACCCATGTTAGCCCAGCCGATAGTTGCTTAACGGAGCGTGAAACATACCTGGAACCTCCGATATCAGGGGGGACGTCGCCAGCAGGCTGGCGACAACTATATGTTTCTGACATCAAACCATATGGCTGCCACTCGCGGAGGGGGCATCGGCGAACGGCGTGTTTTCATACTCCATTGGTCAAACCTAAGCGCGGCCCTACAGCTCGTACTTGTACACGCGGTAGATATACTTTTCGGCTTCCATCTCGTAGGTGGCGATGGGCAGTCCTCAGCGATCATCTCGTCGTTTGGCAGATAGGTCACGCTGTGCTGGCCCGCGTTGAGCGAAAAATCGCCTTGGGCCTGCAGTAACTTGTCCTCAAAGCTCGAACCGGCCCAAAAATCGGGCAAGCCCACGGAAGGCTGTAGCAAGGTCATTTGCGCAACATATGTCCAACAAAAACGGGTGGTAGCCGGCCTGGCTACCACCCGTTTGTCTTATATCCTGCTCAAAGCAGCCCGACTACTTCTTAACGCCGCGTCCCAGGCGCTCAGCGACCGACGCCACGGCACTCTCGTCGACCGAGCCGCAGCTCACGCAGCCATCATGGGCACGCATCTGGCCGGTGACCTCGTCCATTGCGAGCGGCGCCACCTTCTCGAGTTTAAAGCCCTTGCCGGCGCGCATGTTTTCCTTGGCCACGCTGATCATGAGCTTGATGCGGTTGAGCTGGTTGACCTCGGATGCACCGGGGTCATAGTCCACTGCGACGATGTTGCTCTCGGGGTGCTGGCGGCGCAACTCCTTGATCACGGCCTTGCCCACCACGTGATTGGGCAGGCACGCGAAGGGCTGCGTGCAGATGATGTTGGGCGCGCCATGGTCAATCAGGTCGAGCATCTCGGCCGTGAGCAGCCAGCCCTCGCCCATGTTGTTGCACACTGAAAGCACCGTGCGGGCCTTGTCGGCCATGGTGCCGATGCGCTCGGGCGCCTCAAAGCGGCGGGACTTTTCGAGCAGCTCCTCCACCGGTGTGCGCATCCAGTCCACGAGCTTGATGAGCGCCTGCATACCAGCGCGCGTGGTAGCAGAACTTCCCAGTTCGTCCTTCTGCAGCTCGGCGTTGCTCATGGAGTACAGGAAGAAGTCGAGCAGGCCCGGCACCACGGCCTCGCAGCCCTCGCGCTCGATGACATCGACCACGTGGTTGTTGGCTGTGGGATGGAACTTGACCAAGATCTCACCGACCACGCCCACGCGCGGCTTGGTGCCCTCGCCCACGAGCGGCATGGTGTCGAACGCGCGGATGGCCTCGCGGCACAGCTTGGTGTAGTTGTGGCGGTTGAACTTGGGCGCCAGCTTGCAGGCTCGTGCCATGTACTCCTCGTAGAGCGCGTTGGCGGCACCGGGCGTTGCCTCGTACGGGCGGCAACGATAGAGCATCTGCATCATCACGTCGCCAAAGAGCACCGCGTAGACTGCCTGTTTAAGCAGCGCCGGCGTAATCTTAAAGCCGGGGTTGTCCTCGCCGAGCGCCACGGCCGAAAGCGAGATTACCGGGATCTCGGGGTGGCCGCTCTCGCGCAGGGCCTTGCGAATGAGTGCGATGTAGTTGGTGGCACGGCAGCCGCCGCCGGTCTGGCTGATAACCACGGCCGTCTTGGACAGGTCGTACCGACCGCTCTCGATGGCCTCCATAATCTGGCCGGTCACCAGGATCGACGGATAGCAGATGTCGTTGTTCACGTAGCGCAGGCCGGCCTCGACGGCATCGTGGTCGGTCGAGGGCAGCAGCTCCAAGTTGTAGCCGGCACCGCGGAACACCTCTTTGACCAGGTCAAAGTGAATCGGTGCCATCTGCGGGCACAGGATGGTGTAGCCCTCGTCGCGCATCTGTTCGGTAAAGGGCACCTTGGGCCACGCGGTCGAAGCACTCTCGCGCTGCGCCTCAAACGTGTACTTGCGGCTCGCGAACGCGGGGGCATCCGTGGAGGGTGCCACCGGCGCGGCATCGCCCTGCTCGTAGGCCTCGCCCGCGGCCGTGGCCTCGGCCAAGCGCTCGGCCTCCTGGTCCTTGAGCGCGGCCATGAGCGAGCGGATGCGGATGCGCGCGGCGCCCAGGTTGGACACCTCGTCGATCTTGAGCACGGTGTAGATCTTGCCGCTGGCCTCCAGGATCTCCTGCACCTGATCGGTGGTCAGGGCATCAAGGCCGCAGCCGAAGGAATTGAGCTGGATCAGGTCCAGGTCGTTGCGCATCGTCACAAAACGGGCGACGGCGTACAGGCGGCTGTGGTACATCCACTGGTCGACCACGCGGATGGGACGCTCGGGCTTTACCAGATGCGCGAGCGAATCCTCGGTAAAGACCGCAAAGCCAAAGCTCGAGATAAGCTCGGGCAGGGCATGGTTGATCTCGGGGTCGTTATGGTAGGGACGACCGGCGAGCACAATGCCGTGGCCGCCGTGGTCCTCGACCCACTTAAGGGCTTCCTCGCCCATGGTCTGGATATCCTCGTGGAAGCGCGCATCGGCCTCAAAAGCAGCGTTGACAGCGGCATCGACCTCAGAGCGCGTGATCTTGGGACCGCGCACGCGACCGCGACCGGCCTCAGCATCGGCCACGCGGTCGACGGCGAGCACCTGGTACAGACGGCGCTTGAGCTCGGTCTTGTCGTGATAGGGCACAAACGGGTACAGGAACTCGATGTTCTGCTCGCGGATCTCGTCGATGTTGAGCGCCAGCGCCGTGGGGTAGCTCATGACGATGGGGCAGTTATAGCAGTTGCCTGCCGTCGGATCCTCCTTGCGCTCCCAGCGCACGCACGGCATCCAGATAAAGTCGACGTCACGGTCGATGAGGTTCATCACGTGGCCGTGGCTCATCTTGGCCGGATAGCACACGCTCTCGGACGGCATGGACTCGATGCCCGCCTGGTAGGTCTTTTTGCTCGACTGGTCGGACAGCTGCACGCTAAAGCCCAAGCGCGTAAAGAACGCGTGCCAGAAGGGGTAGTTCTCGTACATGTTGAGCGCGCGCGGGATGCCGACGGTGCCGCGCGGGGCCTCGTCGGGACTCAGCACCTCGCGGTTAAAGAGCAGCTCGTTTTTCTTTTTGAAGAGGTTGGGGGCCTCGGTCTTCTGCTTTTTGTGGCCGGCGCCCTTCTCGCAGCGGTTGCCGGTAATGAAGCGCCTGCCGCCACCGAAGTCGTTAACGGTGAGCTGGCAGTTGTTGGAGCAGCGGCCGCAGCGGACGTGCTTTTGCGTCACGGTGAGGTGCGCGATGTCCTCGGCAGAAAGGATAGTCGAGGTGCCGTCGGCGCCGGCGCGATCGCGGGCGAGCAGGGCCGCACCGTAGGCACCCATGCAGCCGGCGATGTCGGGACGCACGGCATGAACGCCGGTGAGCTGCTCAAACGCACGCAGCGTCGCATCGGACATAAAGGTGCCGCCCTGGACGATCACCTGGCTGCCGATCTCCTTGGGGTCGCGCAGCGTAATAACCTTGAACAGGGCGTTCTTGATGACGGAATAGGACAGGCCGGCCGCGATGTCGCCCACCGTGGCGCCTTCCTTTTGCGCCTGCTTGACGCGCGAGTTCATAAAGACCGTGCAGCGGCTGCCCAGGTCGACGGGGGCCTTGGCGTGGATAGCGGCATCGGCAAATGCGCGCACGTCCATGTTCATGGACACCGCGAAGCTCT
>DAWCEJ010000259.1:0-3840 GCA_052274955.1 Collinsella sp. | reverse complement strand
CGCATCTTCTGCCGCCACGGTATTGACCATCTGCTCGATGTCGCTCGCATTATGTGGATCAAGAATCTCGAGGAGCAGCTCGAATTTGACCGCGAGGTCATCTACGCCACGGCACTTCTTCACGATATCGGCAAAGATGAACAGTATGAATCGGGTATATCCCATGATGTTGCAAGCGAACGCGTCGCTGATGCGATTCTCGGCGGCATGCCCGATGACGTGGCGTTTGAGCCGGCCGATGCCGCAGCCATTAAGACGGCCATTCTGGGCCATCGAAAGCTGCGCGTGAACAGCCAACCGCTTGAGCGTCTGCTCTATGCGGCCGACAAAGCGTCGCGCGCCTGCTTTGCATGCCCCGCGCGCAATGCTTGCAACTGGAGCGATGATAAAAAGAACCTGTCGATTCGCGTGTAGTTAGTTTGCGCGGTCGGGGTTCTAAACGAAGGAGACGATCGCGATGAGTAACAAGAAACTGCCCGAGAATGCAACCAAGACTGAAGGCGCCGAGCTCGCCCGCCGTGGAAGGGGCGAAATATCCACCGCAACGGCGGTGCCCCATGTGAGCTATGACGATTTGCGCCATGCCGATCGTATTGTCATTGACGGCCTTGAGGTTTTTGCCAACCATGGCGTGTATCCCGAGGAGAACGCGCTGGGTCAGAAGTTCATCGTTTCTCTGGTGCTCTATGCCGACCTGCGCGCGGCGGGGGAGCACGATAACCTGGATGCCTCGATTGACTACGGCTCGGTGTGCCACGATGTTGATGGCTATCTGCGCGAGCATACGTTTAAACTCATCGAGGCGGCAGCCGAGGGTGTGGCCCAGATGCTGCTGCGTCGTTACCCCCTGCTGCTTGGTGTGCGCATAAAGCTCGATAAGCCGTGGGCTCCTGTTGGCCTGCCCCTGGCAAGCTGCGGTGTCGAGATCGAGCGCGTGCGGTAACCGGTTCTAATACGTCTCTATGGGTGGCTGCTTGAGCCGCTGCGACAGAGCTCTATTGTTGGGACAGTACGTGTCGAGCAGGGCGTGAAAACGCTGATTGTGGCTTGGCTCGAGCAAGTGGACGAACTCGTGGGCGACAACCATGTCGAGGCATTCGACGGGGTAGGCGGCGAGCTCGCGCGCGATGCGAATGGCGCCGGATTTGGGCGTGCATGATCCCCAGCGCGTTTTCATGCTGCGCACGGAGATGCGGGCCACGGTGACGCCCATTGCGACTTCGTACGCGTGCACGATGTCGCGCAGCGCCGATGTGACCTCGGACGCATAGAGCTGGTCGATGTGGGCTTGGAGCTCATCGGACGTTAGGCCGTCGAGGATTGCGTGCCGCTTGGCCTGTGGGCCTTCGTCCGATTCATCGGTACCCATAAAACTTGCGAAGGTGGCCTGTTTGGGTCGCGGTGCGGGTGATGCAAAGTTGTGATCGAGTGCATCCTGTACCGTGATGGGCTTGCCCCAAAGTGCAATGATGGACGAGGGGCTGAGCGGCTCTCGTGCCGTCGCCTGACGCTGCTCGCGCTGGGCAAGTCGGCTGGTAATCCAGGCGCTGTTGCGCTTCACAAACGCTTCGATACGCTCGCGGGTGGCGCCGAGCGGTGCGCTGGCGTGGACCTCACCGCTCGAAGTGACGCGTAGGTTGAAGTTCTTGACGCACTTTTTGGTAACGACGACGGGGATGGGCGTCCCATCCGGTCGGGATGCGGAAATCGTAAACTGCTGCGTCAAAAGCGGTCCTTTGGATTGGGGACGGGCCGGCATGTCGACCGTTCGGCATGCCGGCCCGCTCAAGGGATGTGAAATTAATAACGCTCAAAGAAGGCGAGCGCGTTGTCGCTGCAGAGCTTTTGCATCACGGTCTTGCCAAAGTGCTTGGAGAGCATGTTCTGGAACTCGGGCATCATGCTGGCATCGGAGAGGAAGGCGGGCACAGTGGCGCCGTCCCAGTCGCCACCGAGTGCGATGACGTCCTCGCCGCCCAGGTCGAGCCAGTGCTCGATATGTGCCGCTAGCTGGTCGAAGGTGACGTCTGCGGCGGTCTTTTTGGGTGCGTCGTTGGAAAGGAACTCGCTGCAGTAGTTGAGGCCGACGATACCGCCCATGTCGCGAATGGTGCGGAACTGGTCGTCGGTGAGGTTGCGCTTGACTCTGCAGACGGTACGGGAGTTGGAGTGGCTGGCGACGAAGGGGCGCGTGGCGTGGGCGACAACCTCGTCAAAGCACTCATCGTTGAGGTGGGAGACGTCGAGCACCATGCCGGCGTGCTCCATCTGCGTAAGCGCCTCGATGCCGGCGGCGGTGAGGCCGGCGTGGGTGTCGTGGCCGCTCGCGAGCGGTCCCTGCGCGTTCCAGCTGAGTGACGACATAAGCACGCCCAGGCTCTTGAGCACCTCGATCAGCGCGGGGTCCTCGGCAAAGAACGTGGCGTTTTCGATGGTGTGGATGCAAGCGACCTTGCCGTCCTTGAGCGCGGGGCGAATGTCTGCGGCGCTGCGCACGTTGACCATACGGTCGTGGTTGAGCATTGCCTGGCCGCTCATATGCGCCATGATCTGCGCCTGGAAGCGCGCGGCGTGGGCGGTGGGAATCTCGTCGGGGACAAACGTGGCGAAGCACTGTGCCCACGGCGTGTTGTCGATCTTTGCGAGCGAGATGGCACAGGCATTACCCTCGATGAGGTCGAAATCTTGCGGATGCGTTTCGTCGCCGGGGAAATAACCGTCGGTGCCGGCGGTAAAGCGCAGGTCGAGATCGAGCGTGGCCCAGCCGATGCGGTCGGCGGTGTCGCAGTGTAGGTCAAATACGGGATATGCCATGGTTCCTCCGGTTGCAGCGTTTCTTTGCAAACTGTCTTTGAATTGTATGACTAGGGTATAGTTAGCGCCATATGTTCATGGCGGCCCGCGTTGTGCACCGCCCTTATCACGGAGGTTTCCATGTCCAACCAGGGCAAGAAGGTCAAGACTCATTATCGCGGCACGCTCGACGACGGCACGCAGTTCGATAGCTCCTACGATCGCGGCGAACCGCTGGAGTTCACCTGCGGCGCCGGTCAGATGATCAAGGGCTTCGACGCCGCCGTGGTCGACATGCAGGTGGGCGAGAAGAAGACCGTGCACATTCCTGCTGCCGATGCCTACGGCGAGCACAACCCCGAGATGGTCCTGACCTTCCCGGCCGAACAGGTTCCCAACATCGAGCAGATCGAGAAGGGCATGAAGCTCTTCCTGTCCACGCCGAGCGGTATGCCCGTCCCCGCCGTGGTCATCGACGTAACGCCCGAGGCCGTGACGCTCGACGCCAACCACGAGCTGGCCGGCAAGGACCTCAACTTTGATATCGAGCTCGTCGAGGTCGAGGGCTAGAGTATGCCTGAACGCTTGGTTTCGACGACATGCTTGGGAAATCTCAACGATCCGTCCTATGAACTCCTACTTCGCCGGGAGCTGGGCGGTGTCTTTGAAGTTGACGAGCTCCTGCTCGATTGGGACCAGACTGATGCGCGCACGTTTGTGGGCGTGACGGAGCTGGGACGCACGATCGATGTTCGGCTGGATACTGCCGACGGCGGTCGTCTTGCCGATGGCGACGTGCTCGCCATTGACCGTTCGGGCATGGTGCCCGTGGCGGTTGTCGTGCACCTGCGCAGCGCCGAGGTCTATTTGGTCGAAGTCGACCGCATGGATCCGATTGCACTCGCGCATGCGTGCTGGGAGATCGGCAATATGCACGCGCCGCTTTTCCGAGGCGACTCGGACGAGCATACCGTGCGCATGTATACGCCGGTGCAGCCTGTTTTGGGCCGCATGCTCCGGGGTGTCGAGGGCGTTCGGCTCTCGGTG
>DAWCEJ010000258.1:0-1720 GCA_052274955.1 Collinsella sp. | reverse complement strand
GTTCTCAAGGTGCACGCTCTGCGGCTGATCCGGTCCGACCGGGCCGCGCGGCAAGGAGATATATTGCCAGACCGGAGGGGCGCCGGGGGCGGGAATCTGGGCGTACACATTTCCTACATATCTTGGGAATTCTCTGGCCGCACTGCAAATAAAAGAGAGGACCTTGTTTCCAAGATCCCCTCCCCTGTCTATATATAGGAATAGGCTTTTTAAACCTTAGGCCAGCAGCTTGCGGCCGGACTCCTCGATTGCGTCAAGCGCTGCATCCGCCTCGGCGGCGTCTGCGCCCTTGGCAAAGATATAGAGCTTGATCTTGGGCTCGGTACCGGAAGGACGGACAATACCCTTGTTGCCACCCTCAAGGTCGAACTCAATGACGTTAGCCTTCGGCAGACCGTTCACGCAGGTGTTGTAGTCAACGACGGCCTCGATCTTGGACCCAGCGAGCTCTGCGGGCGGGTTCTCGCGCAGACCGGCCATGATGCCAGCCATCTTTGCTGCACCCTCGGCACCCGGATAGCTCAGCGAAATCGTCTTGTTGTGATAGTAGCCATGCTTCTCGTACAGCTCATGCATAGCGTCGGCAAGGTTCTTGCCCTGCAGCTTGTAATACTGAGCCATCTGGCAAATAAGCAGCGAGGTGCTGACGGCATCCTTGTCGCGCACGTGATCGCCAGCCAGGTAACCATAGCTCTCCTCGAAACCGAAGATAAAGCGATCGACCTCGCCGGCGTCGGAAAGCGACGTGATGATGTCGCCAATGTACTTGAAGCCCGTCAGGCAGCGACGGAGCTCAAAGCCGTACTCGGCAGCCAGGGCATCAACCATGGCGGAGGACACGATTGTGGTGACAGCGACCTTCTTGGTGAGGTCCTCGCCACGAGCGGCGCGCGTCTTGCAGATATAGTCGAGCAGCAGAACGCCCATCTCGTTACCGGTCAGCAGCAGATAGTCATCGCCATTCTTAACGGCAACGCCAACGCGGTCGGCGTCAGGATCGGTTGCGAGCAACAGATCGGGGTGAATCTGCTCGCACAGATCGATACCCTTCTGCATGGCCTGACGGATCTCGGGGTTGGGATACGGGCAGGTCGGGAAATCGCCGTTGGGCTCCTTCTGCTCGGGGACGACTGTGACATCGGTAATGCCAGCGCGCTCGAGCACCGTGGTAACGGGGATGAGACCGGTACCGTTGAGCGGGGTGTAGACGAGCTTAAGCGGAGCGCCGGCAATCTCCTCGGATGAAAGGTTGGTCACGCCGCGGGCGAGCACTGCATCGTAATAGCGCTCGAGGCAGGAATCATCGATCCACTTGACCAGGCCCTGCTCAACAGCCTCGTCAAAGTCCATGGACTTCACGCCGGTGAACGTATCGGTCTCGGCGATAGCCTTGGAAATCGCGTCCGCAGCCTCGCTCGTGATCTGGCAACCATCGGGACCGTAAGCCTTATAGCCATTGTAGGGCGCCGGGTTATGGCTAGCGGTCATGCAGATGCCACCGGAGCACTCGAGGTCGCGAACAGCCCAGGAAAGCGTCGGCACCGGAGAAATCTTAGGATACACAAGGGCCGTAACACCATTGGCGGCCAGAATGGCAGCGGTGGTCTTAACGAACAGTTCACCCTTATTACGACTATCGCGAGCGATGGCGACCGTCGGATTCTCGAACGTTGCGTTAAGGTAATCGGCAAAGCCCTGCGTCGCGCGACCGACCGTATAG
>DAWCEJ010000257.1:0-6375 GCA_052274955.1 Collinsella sp. | reverse complement strand
ATGTGTATAAGAGACAGCATCCAGACCGACTGGGAAAACGAGGAAGCCGTCATTTACCTGCAGCATAAGTTTGCGCGTATGGGTGTTGACGACGCGCTCGAGAAGGCCGGTTGCCGTGCGGGCGACGAGGTCCGCATTTGCCAGCGCGCCTTTGACTTTGAGGGCGCCGAGGACTTCTCGGAGTACGAGGAGCTCGAGGATGCTGGCGAGGACGTTGCCGTTGAAGCCATTGACGTGGCCGATGCTGCGGATGAGGGAGTCGAGGTTGTCGATGCGGCGGATGCCGCGGACGATACCGAGACACCGGAGGGCGAGTAAGCCATGTCGCTGCGCGGTGGAATCGGTTTGCCCGAGCTTCCTCTAGAGGACGGGCAGGAGTTTAGGCTCGGTATTATGGGTGGCACCTTTGATCCCATCCATTACGGGCACCTGGTGACCGCCGAGCAGGCGCGCGAGTCGCTCGACTTGGACGCTGTGCTCTTTATGCCGGCGGGCTCTCCTGCCTTTAAGCTTGACAAGCCGGTGACGCCTGCCGAGGACCGTTATGCCATGACGGTCCTCGCCACCGCTGCGAACCCGGCCTTTTTGGCGAGCCGGTTCGAGATCGACCGCCCGGGCGTAACCTATACGGCCGATACGCTTCATGCCCTTCGCGACTTTTACCCGCCGCAGGTAAAGCTCTACTTTATTACGGGCGCCGACGCGATTATCGATATTGTGACCTGGCATGATGCCGAACGAATCGCTGAGCTTGCTACCTTTATTGCGGCGACACGACCGGGCTTTGATATCGATACGGCGCGTGCCCGAATCAAAGAGTCGGGGCTGCCGTTCGACGTGCGCTATATTCAGATTCCGGCGCTGGCGATCAGCTCGACGAACATTCGTAAGCGAGTTGCCCGCGGCATGAGCGTGCGCTATCTTACGAGCGAGTCCGTGCTCGGCTACATTCGCAAACGCAGGCTATATGCCGATTTGGGCCAAGAAGATTTTGAGTGATGGGGGTCTACGTTGTCGGTAGAGGATCAGTTTGAGGGCGATGAGCGCGCACTGCTCAAGCGCATTCAAGAGCTGCTCGATGTTCGCATGAAGGATAAGCGCAAGCGCTATGTGCATTCGCTGGGTGTTGCCGAGACCGCACTTCATCTGGCCGAGGTCTACGGCGTTGACCGCTTTGATGCCGCTGCCGCCGGCTTGATCCACGACTGGGACAAGGTGCTTTCCGATGACGAGCTCGTGGCCCGCGCGCTTCACTATGGCATCAAGATTGCCGGCTCTCCTTCCGCCGCGACGCCGCTTTTGCATGGCCCTGTTGCCGCCTATGAACTTCCGCAGCTTTTTCCCGAGCTGTCGCCGGCGGTCTTTCAGGCTGTCGACCGTCACACCGTGGGCGCTTGCGACATGACGCCGCTCGATATGGTGGTCTTTGTGGCTGATGCCATCGAACCCAACCGCCACGGCGATTATGCCCATGCGCTGCGCAAGATGGTGGGGGAGTCGACGCTCGACGAGTTGTTCTTCTCCTGTTTTGCGCAGGGTTTGGTCTATGTGATTCAGTCCGGGCGCTATCTTTATCCCACGGCTATTTCGATTTACAACCATTACGCCCAGCTGCGCTAGCTCGGGCTGTCTAGAAAGAGGTATTCCATGGCCGACGAGACCATGACCGACGAGCAGATTCTTGAAGGTGTGGAGCACAAGAGCTTCGTCGCCACGTCCGACCGCACTGCCGCCTCGCTGTCTGCGAGCGGTGTCGCCGCCGAGGATGTCGCCCGCGCCGCCGCGCAGGCCGCCTACGACAAGAAGGGCGAGGACGTTCAGGTGCTCGACCTGACCGAGCTTTCCGACGTATGCGACTACTTTGTGCTTGCCACCGGTACCAACAACCGCCAGGTCGATTCTATCGTCGACGAGATCGAGGAGAAGGTCGCCGAGGCTTGCGGCGAGCACCCGTTCTCCATCGAGGGTCGCGAGCAGAAGACCTGGATGCTCATGGACTATGGTTCGGTTGTCGTCCACGTCTTCACTCCCGAAGCCCGCGACTTCTACCGCCTCGAGAAACTCTGGGGAGACGCCCCCCAGCTCCCCCTCAACCTCCTCTAGTAGCTCATTTGAGACGGGGCTTTTAGTTAGCCTCGCGCATTTTGCCGGGCAGTTGCGGTTTTCCGTACCTGCCCGGCTTTCTTTTTGCCCAAAGGCGGTTAATCGTTGAAGCGGGATTGGCGGCCGAAGGATAGGGCGGTGTCGCCGAACTTGTCTCGGACGGCGGCGATGGCGACGGAGAGGTCGCGGCGGTCGCTGGATTGGGCTCCGCGGTCGTCGACTTCGCAGAACAGGTCGGTCTGGATGCCGCCCTGATGGTCAAAGTCGCTCATCCCGATACCCGCCAGACGCACATGCATGCCTTCCTGCCAGATGTTGTCGAGCAGTTCGAGTGCAACCGCCACGAAGATGTTCTCATCGTCGGTCGGATGAGGCAGCCGGCGCTGTGCCGTACGCCCGCTGCCATACGAATACTTAAGCTTGAGCGTCACCGTGGCGCCCGTCAGTCCCTGACGGCGCAGGCGGCGTCCCACTGACTCGCCCAGCAGCGCAATCGCCGCTTCGATGTCCCCGCGCTCAGTCAAATCTTTCGCAAAAGTGCGTTCATTGCTGACCGACTTGATCTTGCGCTCTTCATCGAGACTCGTGACTTCAGAGATTTCGAGTCCCAGCGCACGCTGGCGCATGCGTTCGCCGTTGACGCCAAAAATAGAGGCCAAGGTGGATTCCGGCGCGCGTGACAGCTCGCCGAGCGTGTAGATGCGCATGCGGCGCAGTCGCTCCTCGGCCGAGCGCCCGATGCCGCTCATGGCAGATACCGGCAGCGCGGCCAAAAAGCGCTGCTCGGTTCCGGGGCGCACGATGGTCAGCCCAAACGGCTTATCCCGCTCGCTTGCGATCTTTGCGACCGTCTTGTTGCAGCCCACGCCAATGGAGCACGTCACTCCCAGCGCTGCCACACGGTCGCTTATACGCCGTGCAACCAGCAGTGGGTCCTCGGGCGCAAAGCGACCCGGTGTGATATCGATAAAGGCTTCGTCGATGGATACGCGCTCAACGCGCGGCGTCTCCTCGGCAAGAATCGCCATGACCTGCGCGCTTACCTCGCGGTAGCGATCAAAGTGCCCGTGCGTCCAAATGGCTTGCGGGCACAAGCGCCGCGCCTCGGCCGAGGCCATGGCAGAGCGCACGCCAAAGCGACGTGCCTCATACGAACACGTGGACACGACGCCACGCGAATCGGCGTCTCCGCCCACGATGAGTGGCTTTCCGCGCCATTCGGGATGATCGAGCATCTCCACGCTCGCAAAAAATGCATCGAGGTCCATGAGGCCCACCGCCGAACCCGTCCAGGGAGGCGGTGTGACGCCCATGGCATCCTCATAACCGTATGTATGTTCGCGTCTTTCCATGTCATGAGTATACCGCGCAGCTCATGTGGGGTGCGTGTATGTGCTTGCAAATCCCGAATTCTTGTCTAAGATATGGATTTGCCCTCGACTACACCGAAGAAGTTGGTCTCACGGACTTCACCTGCCCGCGTCGATGGCGTATTATGTTCAACTGTTTGTTTGTAGTTGCAGCCTAAAGCTGCTTGGTTGGAGGAGTTTCCTTTGGCAGTCAAGATTCGCCTTGCTCGTCACGGCGCTAAGAAGCGTCCGTACTACCGTGTCGTCGTCGCCGATTCCCGCGCCCCGCGTGACGGTCGTATCATCGAGGAGGTTGGCCGCTACAACCCGATGACCGCCCCCAAGACCATCAACCTCGACCTCGAGAAGATCGCCGACTGGCAGTCCAAGGGCGCTCAGCTCACCGACGCCGTCGCCGCTCTGGTCAAGGCCGCCAACGAGGGCGAGAAGACCGAGACCGTTGTCAAGAAGTCCAAGAAGCAGCTCGCCAAAGAGGCCGAGGCCGCTAAGGCTGCCGCTGAGGCCGCTGAGGGCGCCGAGGAGTAAATCGTGCCTGAGGTTGACGCTGCACAGCTCGAGGGTGAGGCAATGCTCTCAGATCGCATCGCCGATCTCGTCGAATATCTCGTTGTTCAGATCGTCGACGACCCGGATTCCGTGAGCCTTGAGGTCATTGATGGTGATGACGCCTCTACGATTGAGGTTTCTGTCGCCGAGGATGACGTCGCTAAGGTCATCGGCCGTCGTGGCCGTACCATCAAGGCCATTCGCACGCTCGCCCGTGCACTGGCCGCTCGCCTCGACACTGCTGTCGAGGTAGAGGTTCTGGGCTAGGACCTTGAGGTCCCAGTACAAAAACATCGCCCGTGTGGTCAAGCCGCACGGAAGGAAGGGGGAGGTCCTCGCGCAGCCGCTGCGGGGGCTTCCTTCTGTATTAGAGCCGGGTATGTGCGTCGCCCTGACGCCGCCGGCGCTCAAGCGCGACCGCTTTTGCACGGTCGTGTCCGTCACCGATACGGGCGATGGCGATCTGGTCTCGTTTGAGGGCATTGACGACTTGACGGCCGCCGAGGGCATCACGGGATGCTATGTGTTGGCAAATCGTGACGATTTTGAGCTCGATTCACTCGACGCCGCCTATACCGACCTGATGGGTCGCGAGGTGGTCGACGAGCGCTTCGGTTCGCTCGGCACGATCGTCGAGATCATGTCGACGCCCGCTAACGATGTTTGGGTTGTCGAGGGTGATCGGTACGGCGAGGTACTGATTCCCGTGATCGAGCAGGTTGTGCTCGATCTTCCCGACACAGGAACAATTTTCGTCCACGTTATGGACGGCCTGATCGATATGGACAAGTAGGGAGGACAACATGCTGATTGAGACCCTTTCGGTCTTTCCCGAGATGTTTGAGCCCGTCATGTCCACATCGATTTTGGGCCGCGCCCGCAAGGCCGGCCTTTTTGATTTTAAGGCGTATAACCTGCGCGACTGGACGCACGACCGCCATCGTACCGTCGATGACGAGCCGTACGGCGGCGGGCAGGGCATGCTCATGAAGGTCGAGCCTATTGCCGAGGCCATCGAGGCTATTAGCTCCGAGGGTCCTAAGCCCACCGTGGTGTTTTTTACCCCCTGTGGCGAGCCCTTTACACAGCATGTGGCCGAGCGCCTGCTCAAAAGCGAGCGCTTGCTGTTTGTGTGCAGCCGTTACGAGGGTGTCGACGAGCGTGCCTATGCGTATGCCGACGAGCGCCTGTCGATCGGCGATTACGTGCTCACGGGCGGCGAGCTTCCCGCTATGGTCGTTGCCGATGCTGTTGTACGCCTGATTCCCGGCGCCCTTGGTGACGAGATGAGCAACGTCGACGAGTCGTTCTCGACCGCCGAGGACGGAGGCCTGCTCGAGTATGCGCAGTACACTCGCCCTGCTGAATTCAACGGCGAGGGCGTGCCGCCGGTGCTCGTGAGCGGTGACCATGCCAAGGTCGATGCCTGGCGCCGTAAGAATGCCATCGAGCGCACCTGCCGCTGGCGTCCCGACCTGATCGAGACGGCACGGCTTACGCCCCAGGAGCGCGCATACGCGCAGGAGATTCTGGACGCTTCGTATTCGCAGAGCGAGGAGTGAGAATGGTTCCATCGCAGCATTCCGCGTTGAGGGGCGCTTTTGAGTGGGTCGCGGTCATCGCGATCGCGCTCGTGGCCACCTTCCTGATCCGCACCTTTGTGGTCGAGCCCTTTGTGGTACCCACCGGCTCCATGGAGGACACGATCGAGATTGGCGACCAGATCCTGGCACAAAAGGTGAGCCTCGAGCTCGGTCAGCCCGTCAAACAGGGTGATATCGTGGTGTTCCACAACCCCGATGCCACTTCCGAGCATGATGTTCTTGTCAAGCGTGTTATTGCCACGGCCGGCCAGACGGTCGACCTGCAGGACGGCAAGGTGGTCGTTGACGGCCAAGCGCTCGACGAGGACTATACGACGGGCATGAGTTGGCCGCTTTCGGTCCAAGCGCCTGGCGCCCAGGTGAGTTATCCCTACACCGTTCCCGACGGGTGCGTGTGGGTGATGGGCGACAACCGCGAAAACTCTGCCGACTCGCGCTACTTTGGTCCCGTCGATCGCTCTGATTTGATCGCTGTGGCGCTTGTGCGCTACTGGCCGCTCAACCGCATCGGCGCTATCGACTAAAAACCGCTATAGTACAGTACCTAACCGTGTAATCGTTTCGACGAGGGGATATTAGAGGCATGAACGCTTCATCGCTTTCCTTCCAAGACATCATCCTGCGCCTCCAGCAGTACTGGGGCGAGCAGGGCTGCGTCATTATGCAGCCCTATGACTCCGAGGTCGGTGCCGGTACCTTCCATACCGCGACCACGCTGCGCTCGCTCGGTCCCGCCGAATGGCGCACCTGCT
>DAWCEJ010000256.1:0-6677 GCA_052274955.1 Collinsella sp. | reverse complement strand
GGGCGTTTAGCTCAGGGGGAGAGCGCTTCCCTGACACGGAAGAGGTCAGAAGTTCAAATCTTCTAACGCCCACCAAATGTTCGCAGCTCAGAGGCTATGTCCTCTGGGCTGTTTTGTTTTATGTCGCTAAATCCGCTGGCAGTTCCAACCGTCATCGCAACGTAACATCAATTCACCTGACGAATGGCAGCCAAATATATTCAATACCCCAACATCAACAATAGCCAGGCACAAAACTGCGCCGCAAGCTGCTCCAACCGCCCAACTGGTCAAAAGCCGACCATCTACTTGCCAATTTATCTAACGGCGTAACCAAGCAGTCCGCGCCGCAACTTCTCAACAAAACGCCGCGATGTCTGCGCCCTGCGGTATCCTTGAGCCACTCGCACCTGCAGCACCAAGGAGCCGCCATGCGCACCGAGCTCGATGTCCCCTTTTCGCACAAAGAAGAAGCCAAGGCGCTGGGCGCCAAATGGGACCGGACCAAGAAGATCTGGTATGTACCCAGCGGCGTCAACCCCGAGCCCTTTGCCGAGTGGCTGCCCGGTGTTGACCGATCCGACCCCTCAGCGCCGTATATATATCTAGTACTGGGCAAGCGCGAGTGCTGGAAGTGTCACAAAGAGACCTCGGTCGCGGCCTTCGGCATTCCCTATCGAACCGATGACGACAAGGGCATCGCCATCGCGCACGCGCCCAACGAAGCCGGGCACATTACCATCGACACGGCCAACGCCAACGCACTCGCCATCGTGCCCGCTCTTGGCTGCGTGCCGGGCGAGATCCGCGACTATCTTTCTAAGCGCTGCGGCTACAAGCCCGTAGGCGCGCGAGCCTCCAAAGCCCCGTCGCTCGGCAACACGTGCACCAGTTGCAACGCGCTGCAAGGCAGCCGCTATCTGTTCGAGGAGCCCTCGTCCCCGTTTGCCCTCACTGCCATCAACAAGCTGCCGGCACTGGAGTTTGTACGCGTCGAAGTTGCCGGCGTCTTTGGCGTCCCGGCCGCGCGCACCGACTTTGACCAGGCGCTCTTTACCTGGGCACGCGACCATCACGCCGAGTTCCACAAGCAGCTCGGTGAGGGGATTTATTTGTAGGGACGGAGAGGCCTTCACAGTCAGCTCCTCCGCATCACCTATCCCTCGTCGCCGGCGTCGTACACGATATCGAGGCCACAAACAGGGCATTTCTCCGGATACACCGGCATATGAACGCCTGTCCGTTTTCTCACTTCGTCGCTGAGCCTGTCGCGCGCATCGATGAACCGAATGTCGAGACACGGTATTTGCGAGCCGCAGCAAGGGCAGGCGACGACAAACGACCCGCAATCAACCTCTACGCTCGGAAACATATTGTTGTCGATAAGAGCACACGGCAGTTTTCCGTACTTCCCCATCGCAATATCGCCTCGCCAGCTCATACACGCTCCCCTCTCGCTATACAAATCAGGAAGAGCATGCACCGGCGGGCGGGCGCGAGATTGCATCGCCACGCGATCCGATCAAACAACACGATCGTAAAAGACCGCCAAAACCAAATACGCTAATACGGCAGAAGCCCCGCCTTTTCACGCTTCTTTTCCGAGCGATCGAACTCAATGCGATGGGCCTCAAGAAACACCGTATTGGGTCGCCACTGACGCTCATTCGGCTGCCTTAGCGTCGCACCCGCAAAGGAAGCGTAGTCGGTCTTATCCAGCAGGTACGATCCGCACAGCCGATATTCGCCGCAAACAGGCTCAAACGAAATCAGGTGAGCATCAAATAGGGAATGAAGGTCGCGCCGAAGCAGAATGCCGTTGCTGGCAACCTGCGATTTGGGTCCCGAGTAATTCTCGATATGCGCAGCCTCCAGAGCTTCGCTGACGCCGCAGTCCGACACCGCGCAACGGCCGTCATAGGCGGCAACGAGCTGCTTGCGGAACCATTGTTGCCCCAATCGCTCGCGCCTTAACGCATAGCGGACCTTTTCGTCGTCGGTCGCACCCTGTCCGGCAAACTCAATATCGACGGGCATGCGCTTCAGATAACTCATGTCGGGCGCAAAACGAGGGTCCGGTCCGCCTTTATGAACAGGACCGTGCAGAACAAACCATCCGTTTTCGGGCTCGAACCGCTCAACAAACGCAAGGCCGAGCACCTTATAGCCCACCTCGGTTGCAAATATGACTCCGACTGGAACGCCACATTCCATGCAGTTGAGCATTTTACGGTTGTAATTCTGGTCTCGAAAACCAACGGTACCCGGCGCTTGAACCGAGTACTTAATGACCCACGTACCATCGTCCAAATAGAGCGGAGGCACATTGTTGATGCTCTCGATTTGCCGCTGGCGCACTTGTACCCCGCTACCCCACTCCCCTGTATACTGGTGTAGCACGTGTTTCATCCGGGCTTGTTGGGCCGGATTGTTCATGGGAGGGTCTTATGGCTGTTTCGAATCCGCCTAAGGGGAGCGTTTCTTCTTCGTCCATCAAGCCGGTTACGCGCAAGGCCGTGCGTTGCCAGCGCGAGGTCGCTTGGCTTGTCACGCAGGCGGCGGGCAGGCTTGTGGCGACCACTCAGGACGTCAATGCGCCTACGCCGAGCTTTGTGTTAGCGGCGGCGCTGGATTTTGTGCGCCAATTGGAGCTTGCCGCACAGAATGCCAGCGGCCACCTCGACTACCAGAATGTTATGGCGCCCGACCTGCAAACGTTCTGCCGCATGGCCAAGTTGCCCGCCGCGCCCAATGCGCTTTCGGACGCAGGCTACATGTTTACGCTTTCGGGCGCGGACCTTATCCGCGACATCTATGCATACTGCCGCGAGCTCGCCGAGCGCCACGTCTTTGACGCGGCAGAAGTCAAACCGGGATATGTCATCAAGCTGGTTCTTAGGCTGTTCTTGATGGACGGGTTCGGGGCCATGCCGGCGTAAGCCGAGTCTTTAGCATCACCGTCGACTGAGCAACAACCGCTTTACCTTAGTGGGCGCCAATCGAGGGGTCGATTATTGGGTCGCCTCGTCCACTAACGCATTTATTCCACGCGCTCTGACAGTCGATATTTGCGGTTGCGGCTTGTCGACGGCGCCGTCGGCTCAAGCTCACCCTGCTCAATGAGCGCATTGACGCGTGCCCTAACCTGGGAAACCGTGAGTCCCGTGCGCTCTGCCAGTTCGCGCGTCCCCAATTCGCCGTAGCGCTTGAGTGCCGTCATAATCAAGTCCCCGCCATGATCGACCGGCTCGATCTTTGAACGGTAAAGTACGACCTTGAACCGATCGAACCCCGGGCAGAACAGGGGCTCGGCCAGACCATGCGCGCGCATGGCATCGATCATCATCGGGATGCCCGAGCCATTGCCCTCAGCCGGCGAACCTGCGCCATCCGGCAGCGGGACAATCGACATGAGTTTCACGAGCGTCGCGTTACGGCATCGGGAGCTGCCGTCAAACAAGTTCTCGCGAGTCTTCCCTCCATAAAGGCCGCCGGGATTCGTCACCTCGATACGGTCGTCAAAAACGTCGACGGTGATCGATTGCCCACAGAACCGATCCCCGTATTCCCTGTGGATAACCGCGTTGGCGACTGCCTCGCGCAGGACCTCCTCGGGAATCTCCAGCGAGTCGATACGCGAGATGCCTTGGACGGTCGAGGTGCGGCGCAGGTTTTTGGCGACAGCCGCGACAGTATCCGAAATCATCTCGCCCAGGGTGCCCTCGCAGACTGTGCGGTCCATAAATCTTAGCGGTCCCGCAGCGCCCTTTTGAGTTCCCGCATGGACAGCCACATCAATGAAGAGCTTGGGATAGAACTGCTGAGGGTAAACGCCCGCGGCAAGGAGGCCGGCCTTGGTAACATTGCCCTGGAAGTCGAGGAGATTCAGGCGCTCCATCTTTGTCTTCTTGCCCGTCGCACCACGCATCGCTCGAGGCGTCAACGAATAGGCGCGTTCTATCGTGCGGTCGACCAGCGACTCGTCGAGATCGCCCACACTCGTGCCGGGCACCGCATCGCGATCGCTAGGACTCGTCCGTTCGTATGACGACAGTGCCAAAACCTCGGTCGACGAAAGGGGCACGTCTTTGTCATCGACGCGCTTGTAGCTGCCGCCCTGGGCGCCCCGCTCTATTACATAGCAAGGCTTGCTCGACGGGTCGAGCTCCTCAATCGTGATAACGAGAACAACGGTACCCCGAAGCCCCACGCGCTCAATGGTGTATTTGGGCGGATTGGCCAGCTTTCCGCGACCGCCAGCATCGCCCATGCCCGCCACGAATTGGTTGAGTACCTTCTCGGTCTCAAAGTTTGCAACTGGGACAAAACCCGCGCGCTCGCTCACTCCGAGTACGATGATGCCGCCGGCGGTGTTTGCGAAAGCGCTGACTGTTTCCCATACGTCGCGGGAAAGCGTCATGGCGCTCTCTTTTACTTCGACGCTAAGGTCATCCGAACCCATTCGCTTTAAAGACTCGAGCAAACCGGCCAGCTCGTTTTCGTTCATCTGCACGTCCCTTCGCTCGGTCCTGCGGAGAATACCGCAGACGGATTTCCCTCGTCTCTCAGTTATCTCTCGTAATTATCTCTCGTCTTTCTGTTATCTCTCGTATTAGATATGAGTAAAAGATGAGAGATAAGATATCTCTACCTGCTTCATTAAATCATGTTTTTGCTGGTGGAACAATCGATATTGAGACAATACCATGGTTGCTTGTCTCTTTGCTGCTGAGCTATCTCTCGTAATTATCTCTCGTCTTTAATCTATCTCTCGTGTTAGTGACGAATGAGAGACGAGAGATGCGTGAGTGATGCATGAGCGTGGATTATTGGACGGTCGGAAAATCCCTCAAACAAAAAACGGGGTCGGCCTTACGCCGAGCCCCGTTTTCAAACGGTCAGTTAGTTATCCAACGCGCGAGCATAGCAGTCAACATTACGCCGCCGCGAACACTCCCAAGCCCGTTCCGATGATGCAGATTGCGAAGATGCCCAAGATGATCCAAATGGTCTTGACGCCCTTTTTATAGAGGGCAACGCAAGCGAACGTTGCCAGCAAGGGCAGCAGACCGGGGAAGATCGAATCGAACAGATCCTGCAGGACAATCTCCGAACCACCCACGTCAAAGGTCAAAGCCGTGGACAGCGAGACCTGTGCCGCAATCATGGCGCCGATAACGGTCATTCCGAGGACACCGGCAGCATGCGTCATGCGAGACATAAGGTTGCTCTCTTCGGACTGCTGCAAAAACTTGGTTCCCAAGTCGTAACCCAGATGGGCGGCGACGATACGCGTTGCAAAGTTAATCACGGAGTAGATGAGCGCGTACACGATGGGGCCGAGCGGGTTGCCCGTCGAAGCGATGCCAATACCAATGCCGGCGGCAACCACGCGGAACGTACCCCAGTAGAACGAATCGCCGATGCCGGAAAGCGGTCCCATGAGGCCGACCTTCATGGCGTTAATCGAGGACGTGTCGAAGTTCTTATCGGCAGCCGCCTGCTCTTCCATCGAAACCGTTAGGCCGGCTACAAACGGAAGCACATGAGGCGTGATGTTAAAGAACTCGGTATGGCGATCGAGCGCCGCATAGTAATCGTCGTCGTTGGGATAGATCTTTCGCAGGGGCTTCTGAATGGTGTACATGAAGCCCATTGCCATCATCTTGTCGTACGACTGCGAGCACTGGCTCGTAAACTGGCGAAGGAACATGCTCCGATACATATCGGGAGTCATAATCGCGTCCTTCTTGGCCTCTTTGAGGTCGGTGTTCTGGATAGCCATTAGAAGTCCTCCTCTTCATCTGCAGCAACCGTCTGCGGACCGGACGAGCCCTCGCGGAAGGCCAGGAGCAGCGCGACGCAAATGGCAGCTGCGGCGACGCCGACCACGTCCATCTTGAGATAGATGACCATAATGAAGCCCAGGAACAGCCAGGGAAGGAGCTTGTTATCGCCCATGGTCCTGATAAGAAGTGCGAAGCCGATGCAGACCATGACGCCGGATGCAACGTTGAGGCCGTCCATCACAAACTGCGGAATCGCGTTGAGCGCATTGTTGATGAGGTCGGCACCAAAGAACAGTGAGCCAAACACCAGCAGTGCAGACGGAATGCCAATCGACAGCGGCACGATAGTCAGATGGTACAGATTCGCCTTGGCAAGATCGCGATTTGCCAGAGCGGTCTCAATCTTCTTGCAGGCAAAGGCACCCGGAACGGCGTAGCAGAAGTTGCGCCACACCTGAAGGAAGACGGAGACGGGAAGGGCGAGCGCGACGGCAGTTGCCGTGCCCGTACCCGTAATGACGGCAAACGCGCAGCCAAGCACGCCGGAGGCATAGACCTCGGGAGGAACCGCCGCGCCGACCATGATGGCGCCCATGAACATGGACTCCAAAGCAGCGCCGACGATAACGCCCTGCTGGACATCGCCAAGGATCAAGCCGACAAACAGGCTCGTAAACAGCGGACGACCAAGCATCGTAATGCCAAATAATTGCTCGTCCATGGACGCAATAAATGCGACCAGTGCAACTAGAAGATACTGGACAACCATTTCGATCAACCCCAGAAATAGGTCTGCAGGCGAGGCATTCTGCGCAGCTCGCCTGCAGACAACCGCAGCAATTTGAGAGGATTAGTAGTTCATCTGGTGGTAGTAGCGACGCGTGGTGAGCGGGTGGTTGCGGACGTGCT
>DAWCEJ010000255.1:0-3034 GCA_052274955.1 Collinsella sp. | reverse complement strand
GCACCAGCACGGCCTCGGCGCGCTCGGCGGGCATGAGTTCTGCCGCCTGGGACAGGCGATCGAGCGCGTTGCAATAGAGATTCGTGTCCTGGTGACACTCTTCGAGCGCGCGTACCATCGGTTCACCTGCAGGGCCGCACACCATATTGATCACAGCCGTGGAGTCCATGGGATTGCGCTGGCGCAGGGCCAGTTGCGACATAATACGCGCAGCCGAGGTACCGTATTCGGCAAAGTAGCGCTGCTGAAGCGTGCCGACCGGCGCGCGAACGATAAAGCGGGAAACCCAAGAGCGATCGGCGGCCCGGCTCTGCGGGCTGCGGCCGTCTGCGAGCGGACGGGACGAAAGCACCAAGCCGCACAGCTCGATATGGCTCAGATGCGCCGCGCGCTTAAAGATGTCAAACATGGCCCCGCATGGGGTGAGCTCAACTTGAGATGCCATGACCTAGGCCTCCTTGGTCGTAGAAATAGAACCGGACGATACTTCGACAGGTCCGCCAAAAGTACGGGCAGCCGCGGCTCCACCGGCAAGCGGAGTCGCCATCTGGGCTTTTGTACGTCGCGGTGCCGAAACGGGAAGTTCAAAGGCAAAGCCCATCGCAAGCAAAAACCACGTAAGCGTATAGGTTGCAACCAGAGCGGCAACAAGGCCGCCCATCACGGCGCGTTGGGAAAATACGCTACATGCAGCCACAACCAGCACCGGAACCTCGCAGGCAGAAAGCGCAAGCACACCCTGCAGGAAGCCCGAGCGCCGATTGCGCGCAAGTGCCCCCGCGACAACGCCGGCTATGCCTGGCAGCGCCAACGCCAGTGCGGCAATAATACCCGGTAGCGACCCAGACCACACGAGCGATCCCAAAGTCGCCGTCACGCGAGCGCCCGACGCCAGCAGCGCGGCCGAAACCACGACCACAGCCCAAACCACGCCACAGACGACCGTCGCGCCGACCATCAGCGCGCGACGAACCGCGCGGCCAGACGCATCCATGGGGCACGGCGTGAGCGGCTCGCCGCGGAGCGAACGACCGACATTTTGCGCATAGTGGTCACAAAACGCCGAGAGCGCCGCCTCGACCGCCGCCGGCTCGGGACGATCTTTTTGATGGCTGGACAGACAGGCCATCACCACGTCGAACAGCTGGGCATCGACAAACGCCAGCGCATCGCGTAGCTCCTCGGAATCCGGCTCAAGCCCCAGCTGCTGGGCCTGCTCGGCCGCAGCGAGCGCCACATCGGGCTCACGACGAAGCAGCTGAGTCAAATCGCAACCGGGCGCATGGGCGCCAATGGGATAGTCGGGCAGCGTGTCCATCTTGAGACGGTAGGGGCTGGCGATGTCGCGCGTCTTTTTGCGCGAACCCGAGGTGCCCGAAGTGCTCGGCGCGGCTTCGTATGGCGCGGCGCCGGCAATGAGCTCGTAAACCGTGCTTGCTGCGGCATAGACGTCGATCGCCGGCGACATACGCAAAGCGCGCAGGTCGGGAATATCGTCGGTGAGCATCTCGGGCGGAGCGTAGGCCACCGTCGCGCGACGCAGCGTGGCATAGCGCTCCGTAAACGACGCCTTGCCGCCGGTACCGGCCACGGCCGACGCAGGATCGAGCGCCAGCGACGAGCCAAAGTCGATCAGGCACAGGTCAAAGGTGCCCTCGGCAAGCTGCCGGTCAAGCGGTAAACGCGCCGTACGCACCATAATATTAGCGGGCGAGATATCGCGATGGACAAAGCCCTCCCCCACCAGGCTCATGCGGCAGAGCAGGTCGAACAGGTCGCGCCCCAAGCGCGCCGCCACAAGCGGCGATAGGCGGCCGGCATCGTCCACGGCAAAGCGCGAGCGCAAGCGGGCGAGCGTCTCGCCCTCGACCCATTCCATGACAACTGCAGGCACACCGTCAACCTCGCCCCAGCCATAGAGGCGGGGAAAGCCCTTAAGGCCCGAAAGGGCGCGATGGCATTCATATTCCTCGCGAAATGCCGCTTTGAACTTGGCGACCAGCGCCTCATGGGCGGCATCGTCGTCAAACTCATCGCGCGTCGGCAAGATGAGCTGTTTGAGTGCTACGGCCTCGCCTTGGGCGTTGACGGCACGCGTCACGCGGCCGATACCGCCACGGCGCATGGTGGCATCGTCGGCAAACAGTATCGTAAAACGACGCAGATAGGCAGGCAGTTCGTCCTGACCGAGCGCAATGGCCGGCTCAAACCCGTCGACACGCGCCAGGCGCAGGCCGACCATGGGATCGCGACCGAGCGATTGTGGTGTGGTGGATGCAAGATCGGTCATCATAGGGCAAGCGCCGCCACGTTATTGTTGAAGTTACCGAGCGCGACGTCATCATCACCGTAATGGCCGACCCATTGACATAGGTTGGTGTAACAGCCCCACAGATTGGCATACTGCTGATACCACTTTGACCGGGGCGAGAATGTCTGACGACCGAACTCGGCTCGAATGACAAACATCTCCCCGACCAAGCTGTCGCACGGCCTGGGATCTCCCGTAGAGTTATAGGTCGAAACCACGTCATTGGCACGAGAAACATAGCCGTCGAGCATGTTGTACTTGGTCACAAGCCAACTGTGAATGCTCTCTTCCTCAGCAGCGGAAAGGCCGCCGGAGTTTGTATCGTTGTCAGTGTTGCCGCCCGTCGAGCCGCCGTTTCCAGACCCTCCGGCAGAGGAACCCGACCCAGAACCGCCGCCCGAACTCGACGAATCCGAGCCGGAGCCAGAAGTATCCGAGCTACCGGGCTTTCCGGACTGCTGGGCGTCCTGCTCCTTCTGCTGCTCGACCTTATTCACCGTTGCCGCCACGCTATTGTTGGACAATCGATCGATGATCTTGGTGTTGGTGAGCACGATGGTTTTGCCATTGGCAAGCGTGACTTCGTTGTCCGGGGCCTCGGCGCCGTCCGCGTCGTCGGCGCCAAACACAATATGCGCGACCACACTTGCCCAAGCATATCCAGTCGTGGTGCCCAGATCACTTTTGACCTCATGCCCCACGCGCGGTTCGCGTGCGGCATGT
>DAWCEJ010000254.1:0-2830 GCA_052274955.1 Collinsella sp. | reverse complement strand
CGTCATGACAACGGCCATCATACGCATGCTCTGAGCCTGCTGGCCGGTCTGGTTGCGCGACATATAGAGCTGCGGAATCAGGGTCAGGACAGCGAACAGGATCAGGCAGACCAGCGCAGGCAGCGCGACCATAAAGCCATCGGCAAAGGAGGCACTCGGCGTGGTGGTCAGGTCGGGCAGAATATTAAAGAACGAGAACGCGCCGTCGTTAAAGTAGTCCGGCAGGTTACGCAGCAGCGTAAATAGGGCGAACAGGACAGGCATCTGAATCAACAGCGGCAGACAACCAGCCATCGGGTTGAACTTGTTCTCGCTGTAGAACTTCTGCATTTCCTCGGCCTGACGCTGGGGATCGTCGGCATAGCGCTCCTGGATCTCGAGCATCTTGGGCTGCAGCACCTGCATGCGTGCCGTCGACTTAGTCGACTTGAGCATAAGCGGCGTCAGTAGCAGACGGATGATGACCACCAGGATGATGATGGACAGGCCCCAGTCGACCGCAAAGGTCTGGATGAGCTTGAGCAGCTCGAAAAGGATGTTAACGATCCAATCCCACATGTAAGTTTTCCTCCGATAGCGAGTGCCCGCTAGGGCACAGGGTCATAACCGCCGACGTGCAGGGGATTGCAGCGAGCGATGCGCCTCACGGCAAGCCAGCAGCCTCTCAAAACACCGTACTTCTCAATCGCCTGGACGGCGTATTGCGAGCACGTTGGGTAATAAATGCAGGCGTCAGGCAATAAGGGCGAAATAACCTGTTGATATATGCGAATAGGAGCGATGGCAACACGTCGCAAAACGTGATTGCTCATCGCTCCTCCCCGGCAACGCCGGCGCGTTTCATAAGCGAACGCAATGCATTGTCCATCTCCTGAGGCGAAGAAACCCTCGTCTTGGGAGTTGCGAACAAGATGATGTCATAACCCGCAACGGGAAATCCACAGCTGCGGGCGGCCTCGCGCATCACACGCTTAGAACGGTTGCGCACGACAGCACAACCGAGCCGTTTAGCACCAACGAAGGCGACCCTTCCGGAGTCGCCTTCGCCAACCGATTCACATATGGTCATTCGAATCAGAGGGTGATTGAAACGACGCCCCTGACTGAACACATGCTCGAAATCTTGCCGAGACTTAATAGTCTTCATGCGAGATGTGTGTATCGCTGCTAGACAGTGAGACGCTTGCGGCCCTTGGCGCGACGACGGGCGAGCACGGCACGACCACCCTTAGTGGCCATACGGGCACGGAAGCCATGGGTCTTGGCACGCTTACGCTTATTAGGCTGATACGTACGCTTCATCTTAAGTTCCTCCTGCTGCATTTCGAGTGTCCGCGGGGGCGCGGACGCAGATATAGACACGTGAGCTTGAAGATTGTAGGGAAATCAATGTTCAAATGTCAAGAAATCAAAGGTAAAAGGTTGCGCAGTTCACACGGTTCCCCCATAAGCCGAGCTCGATTTAGCGGTGCATGGCAACTTTTCACGATATTTCATCGAGTTTTCAACAGGTCATGTTGGCAATGTTGAGAACTTTTCGTCCGTTTTCCAAAGTTTTCAACAGGTTTTGAAAAGTTGTCGAAAGATGAGAAACATTGCACGGTGAGCTACTATTTGTTCGAAACCTTTTGAAAGATTGCGAGCGGCATGTCTGACGACTTTTACACCATGGTCGATTCCGGAGACCCGGCACCCGACAACGAGCACATCACCGGCGTGCGCGAAGAGCGTGAGGAAGGCGAGCAGACGACCACGCAGGCGCCAAAAGTCATGTACGCCGCGCGCATCGCCGTCTATGACGACATGCTGTCGACACCGCGTGTGATCGTCATTGATCCGCAAGATGTCCGCACGTATTTGGAAGAGACGACCAACACCGTCTACCAGTGCATGAAAGAACAAGGTGGCCATATCTCGCTCATGGTCATCCGCGAGATTGTCGAAAACTTTATCCACGCGCACTTTGCCGAGCCCATCATCTCGATTCTGGACGGCGGAGACACCATCCGCTTTGCTGATCAAGGACCCGGCATCGACGACAAGGAGCGCGCTTTCGACTTTGGCGTTACCAGCGCAAACAGCAAGATGAAGCGCTATATCCGTGGAACCGGAGCAGGGTTTCCCATGGTGCAGGAGTATTTGGAAAACGCCGGCGGGGCCGTGTCCATCGAGGACAACATGGGCAACGGCACCGTGGTTACGGTAAGCCTGGATCCTAAACGCGTGCAGGAAATCGAACGCGCCGGCGGGCGCGGTGCTGCCGTGCGGCCCGAGACGGAGCAGCCCGCATATCCCCTGCCGGGAGCTTTTGCGCAGCAGCCCATGGCAACGCAACAGATGCAGCCCCGCGTGGGACAGATGCAGCAGCCCGGAATGCTTCCTACACAAGAGTCCCAGGCGGCGTCGATGTCGATGCCGCCAAACGTGCCAGAGGCCATGCCGCTGGCGGATCAGGATGCAGCAGCAATGCAGCAGGCGACGGGGGCACCGGGTGGCCAGCAAATGGGATATCAGCCGTACCAACAGGGATATCCATATCAGCAGATGCCGCCACTGGGGTATGGCCAGCAGTTCCCACAGCAGTACCAGCAGGGATATCAGCAGCCGTACCAGCAGATGCCGCAGCAGCAGTACAACCCCTGGGCCCAGCAGATGACTCCGCAGCCTTACCAACAGTGGCCTCAAAGTTTTCAACAGCAAATGCCGCCGATGCAGAGTTCTCAACAATCAGCAGCTCAAATGATGTATCCTAATGCAGCAAATCAGTATGCGCAGCCACAGCCGGACGTGTTCGTAAGCGATCGCGGCAACGCCGCGCTGGGCTATCTGG
>DAWCEJ010000253.1:0-2432 GCA_052274955.1 Collinsella sp. | reverse complement strand
CGAAGCGGATGAGGTTCTCGACCTCGACGGAGCAGGGACCGGCGATGACATGGAACTGGACGCAGACTATCTTGAAGACGTGGCCGCAGTCGATGACGGAGTCCTCGGGGTGGAACTTACGGTTGGCGCGCTTGAACGGCTCGGAGACGCGCTGCACGCGCTCGACGACATCCATGGACTCGAGCAGGAACGGGTCGATCTTGGTCGTATCGCCCACCAGGCCGATGATCGTCTCATTCTCGCCGCGCGAGACATCGGTCTTCAGGCCCTTTTTCTCAATCCAGCTGACGATATGGCCGACGGCCTCGTCGCTGGCGCTCTGCTTTAAAATAGCAATCATGGTGTGCCTCTCACCTCGATGGATAACCCTTGCAAAAACGGCCCGCATCGCGAGCCGTGTCTATATGGTGCATGAGAGTTTATACTATCTGACTCGCTTTTGCCTTCTAAAGTGGGCCGTTGCGTTGCGTCTTCCTCGGAATTGCAAAGCTTTTTCTTTTATTTTGATAGCCCGTGGTGCACTTGGGTATAATGCCAACCGTTGGCCCTATTAGCTCAGGGGATTAGAGCGTCTGCCTCCGGAGCAGAAGGCCGTTGGTTCGAATCCAACATGGGGCACCATCGAACGTAAGACCGTCCGAACCTCGCATGGTCCGGGCGGTTTTCTTATACCGACGCGACGTGATGGGACGTGGTATGGCAGCAACGGATATCGAGCGCGGACTCTCAACCGCCGAGGTCGAGGAGCGTATCGCCGCCGGTAAAATCAACCGCAACATGGAACTCAAGACCAAGTCGGTCAAAGAGCTCATCATCGAGAACCTCTGCACGCTGTTCAATTTGATCAACGTGATCTTGGCGTTCCTGGTCATTTTGACCGGTTCGTTTAAGAATCTGACGTTCCTGTTTGTGGTGTTCCTCAATACCGCTATTGGCGTCATTCAATCCATGCGGTCCAAGAAGATGGTCGATAAGCTCACGCTGCTGACCTCCAAGAAGGCAATCGCGGTGCGCGACGGCGCCGAGGTGGAGCTCGACCTGGACCAGATCGTGCTCGACGACATCATCCGCTTGGGGCGCGGCGACCAGATTCCCGCCGACGCCGTGGTGGTGTCGGGCGAGGCGCTCGTGAACGAGAGCCTGCTGACGGGCGAGAGCGACCTTATTAAGAAACAGCCCGGTTCCGAGCTCATGAGCGGCAGTTTTATCGACTCGGGCCTGCTGCGCGCCCGCGTGATCCATGTCGGCGCCGACAACTACGTGGCCAAAATTAATAACGAGGCCAAGTACGTCAAAAAGGTCAATTCCGAGATCATGAACGCGTCTAACGCCATCGTGCGCTTTGCGAGCATCATCATGATCCCGCTCGGTTTGGCGTTGTTTGCCTCGAGTGTGAGCGAGCTGTGGGATGCCGCGGGAACCCCAGGCGATAGCGCGCTTTCGTGGTGCTTCTCCGAGCTGTTGGCTGGCCATGTGCCTTCGTCGGCGCTGCTGTCCACAGTGGGCGCCCTGCTGGGCATGATCCCGCAAGGCCTGGTGCTGCTGACCTCGTCGGTGCTCGCCATCGCCACGGTGCGCCTGGCCCGCCGCAAGGTGCTGGCGCAGCAGCTCTACTGCATCGAGACGCTCGCGCGCGTCGACGTGCTGTGCCTGGACAAGACGGGTACCATTACCTCGGGTCGTATGGAGGTCGAGGGCACCTACCCGCTGCCTGTTGAGGGTGTTGGCTTTGGCGTGGACTCGGACGAGGCGGCTGTTCCCGTCGATACCACGGTGCTCGATTTTGCCCTGGCTAACGTGGCGCGTGCGACTTCGGCCGATGCCAACGAGACCTGCCAGGCACTGCTCAACTATTACGCCGATCGCCCGGTCGAGGTGTCTGAGCCGCTGTCGGTCATTCCGTTCTCGTCGTCTAAAAAATGGAGTGGCGCTTCGTTTGCGCAGGGCTCCTACGTAATGGGTGCGGCGCAGTTTGTGCTCTCTGATCGTGCGTTTGCCCAGGTCGAGAACCGTGTCGCCGAGCTTGCCGATACCTGCCGCGTGCTCGTGGTGGCACTCGTGGACGGCTTTACGCCCGATGGCGATATGGTGGGCGAGGCCGAGCCCGTGGGCTTTGTGACCATCCGCGACGAGATTCGTACCTCGGCGGCCGAGACCATCGGCTACTTTAACGAGCAGGGCGTGACCCTCAACGTGATCAGTGGCGACGACCCGCGTACGGTGTCGTCGATCGCGCGCGTTGTGGGCGTGCCGGGGGCGGACGCTTATGTGGACGCCACGACGCTCGATACGCCGGCCAAGCTCGATGCCGCAGTGGACCGCTACCATGTCTTTGGTCGTGTGACCCCGCAGCAGAAGCGCGAGCTCGTGCAGGCGCTCAAGCGCCGCGAGCACACCGTGGCCATGACAGGCGACGGCGTCAACGACGTGCT
>DAWCEJ010000252.1:0-8631 GCA_052274955.1 Collinsella sp. | reverse complement strand
TGCATGAAGGCGAGCCGCGGCAAGGGCAATCCGAAGCTCTTCAACGAGTTGCTGAGAACGTCGCTCTCGTAGCTGCGAGGCCGTGGAAGCCCCGAGTCGGCCGTTCGGGTCAGGCGGGCTGAATGGAATTTGGTGAATGAGGGCGCTGTTGGCGCCCTCATTTTTGTGGATATGGTAAACGGGCTGTCCCTTTGCTGGTTCCTTACTGGTGCTGGGAGCGCCAAGCGGTGGGGGTGGTGCCGGTGTATTGTTTGAAGGCTTGGGCGAAGGCGGCCTGCTGAGGATAGTCGAGCCGCTCTGCCACCTGTGCTATCGTAAGCGAGCTATCTGCCAAAAGCTCCTGCGCCCGCTCCATGCGACGCCTTCGTATGTGGGCACCCAGGGACTCGCCGGTTTGGGCCTTAAAGGTGGCGCATAGTTTGGAGCGGCTTGTGTAGAGCCTCTCGGCCACCTCCTGGATGCTCACATGTCTGCCCTTGTCGAGCGAGCGCTCTACAAGGGCAGACGCTTCCTTGGCTAAAGTCACGCTGGCGTGCGTGCCTGTCGCCCGTTGCGCCTGTCTCTGGGCCGCATGCGAACAAGCGAGCTCCGCGACCATGGTCTCCACGATGCCTTGCATATAGACGTGTCCGCCTACGGTGCGGGCGCGGTCCTCGTTAATCCGGCGCAGCGTGTGGCAGATGGCAGACGTCGCCTCCTCGTGCCATGGCTCGGCAAACGCCTCGAAGATTCCCGCGAACTCGGTGGGATAGCGGTGCTCCAGTTCGTCAAAAAATCCAGGCAAAAAGAGCACCGAGCGCGAGTGATAAAGCTGCCCTGCAAACAGCGGACTTAGCTCCTCGCCGCAGCTATCTTGGATAAAGCTGCACACCGCGCTGTTCGGCCACGGCCCGCGCAGTGGCTTAAGGTTCGCAGGCGTTATGCCAGCCTTGGGCATGCATATGAGCGTGGGGGCGCTGACCTCGCTCACGCACGCGTACGGTTCGGGCGTGTATTCGGCTAGGTGCATGTTGTGCATCGGGGTAATGAAATGCTCCATGACGATGCAGGTGGGGGAAAGGGGCATGATCCATGCGCGTCCGTGCGCCCGATCGTTTGCCACCTCACCGGTAAAGACGGCGCCCTTGCCGGAAAGCTGCAGGCCAAACTGCTCAAATTGCGGTGCGTAGAGCTCGGTTATATCGGTTGCTGCCCGCCGCATTTTCAAAAGCGTCCCCTTCCTTTGCGGAAACGTCCACGCCTGGCTCGATTGTGTGCCTCGGCTAACACGCCAATGATAAGTTTCTAACGGTTAACTCTCAAGCCGTTAGAAAGGAATCTCATGGCAAAGGGATCAAAAAGGGAAGGCGGCGGCATCGGCGAGCTGCTTGCATATGCCGGCGACCGTAAATTCCTAACGTATTTGGGCATGGCCCTCTCGGCGTTCTCGCAGCTGTTGAGCTTTGGCCCGTACGTGTGCATCTGGCTTGTTGCGCGAGATCTTATCGCCGTGGCGCCTAACTGGAGCGAGGCCGCCGACATCGCGATGTATGGTTGGTGGGCTGTCGGTTTTGCCCTGGCAAGCATCGTGGTCTATTTCGTGGGACTCATGTGCACGCACCTGTCCGCGTTTCGCTGCGCATCCAATATCCGCAAGACCACGAGCGAGCATCTGCTTAAGCTGCCGCTCGGCTACTTTGACACGCACGCCACCGGTGAGCTGCGCCGTATCGTAGACGGCTGCGCCGCCTCCACCGAGACGCTGCTCGCACACATGCTGCCCGATATTGCCGGCGCCACCGCCATGGTCGCAGGCCTGCTCGTGCTGCTTTTTGCCCTCGATTGGCGTTTGGGCGCGGCATGCTTAATCTCGGTCGTTGTTTCGTTTTGCGCCATGGCCACCATGATGAGCGGCAAGGGCGGCGAGTTTATGAAGGCCTACATGGGTGCGCTGGTCAAGATGAACAAGACCGGCACCGAATACGTACGCGGTATTCCCGTGGTCAAGGTGTTTCAGCAGACGGTCTACTCCTTTAAGGCCTTCCACGATGCGATCGCCGAATACGCCGACATGGCACAAAACTATGCGGGCACGTTCTGCCGAGGCCCGCAGGTGCTCAACCTTACCGCGCTCAACGGCCTTGTGGCATTCCTTTTGCCTGTGGCGCTGCTGCTGGCGCCGGGCGAGACGGACTTCGCGCACTTTATGGTCAATTTTACGTTTTACGCGATCTTTTCGGCCGTGGTGCCGACGGCCATGTACAAGCTCATGTTTGTGGGCGAGGCGTCTCAGATGAGTGCTGATTCGCTGGCTCGCATCCGAAGCGTCATGGATTCCCAGCAGCTCTCCGTGCCCGCCCAACCCAAGCACCCTGCCGGCAGCGACGTGCGATTTGAGGATGTGAGCTTTACCTACGAAGGCGCCGAGGCGCCTGCCGTCAACCATGCGAGTTTTAGCGTTTCCGCGGGGAGTACCCTCGCCCTGGTGGGTCCTTCGGGCGGCGGCAAGTCAACCTGCGCAAGCCTGATCCCGCGTTTTTGGGATGTTTCCTCGGG
This sequence comes from Collinsella sp., assembly GCA_052274955.1. GTDB lineage: Bacteria > Actinomycetota > Coriobacteriia > Coriobacteriales > Coriobacteriaceae > Collinsella. The sequence goes on along the minus strand of DAWCEJ010000252.1, from coordinate 6,096 downwards.
TCGAGTACTCGTAGGCGGTGTGGACGTTCGCGACATGGATCCGCACGAGCTCATGGACCAGGTCGCCTTTGTGTTTCAGACCAACCAGCTGTTCCGGCAAACACTTGCCGATAACGTGCGCGCCTCCAAGCCCACGGCCACTGATGACGAAGTACGTGCGGCCCTCTCCGCAGCTCAGTGCGACGACATTGTGGCCAAGCTCCCACAGGGCATCAACACCATGCTCGGCGCCGGCGGAGCATATCTTTCGGGCGGCGAGGTCCAGCGCGTGGCACTCGCCCGCGCGATCCTTAAAGACGCGCCTATCGTGGTGCTCGATGAGGCCACGGCGTTTGCCGACCCCGAGAACGAGGCGCTCATCCAGCGCGCCTTTAGCAAGCTGGCGGCGGGTCGCACGGTCATTATGATTGCACATCGGCTTTCGACCGTGGTGGGCGCAGACCAAATCGTGGTGCTCAACCAGGGCAGCGTGCAGGAGTCGGGTACCCATGCCGAGTTGCTGTCCCAAAATGGCCTGTATGCCAAGATGTGGGCCGAATACGAACAGGCCGCGAGTTGGAAGATTACTGCTACGACCGCGGATACCGCCGTCGCGAAGGGGGGGCGAGGCCTAAATGTTCGCCTCATTCCAAAAGAAGTATTTCCTATCCGATAAAGGCATTGCCGGCGTAAAACGCGGCATCTTCTGGACCACGCTCACCAATCTTATTACCATGGCCGGCATGAGCTTTCTATTCTTGGTTATGGCCGGCTTTGTCGAGCATCTCGCCAGCGGGGCCGACCTGCCGGATGCCCTGCCGATCGCGGGCGGCCTCCTGATCTTTTTCGTGTTGCTCTTTGCCTCTAACTGGCAGCAGTATTACTACACCTACTGCATCTTTTACGAGGAGTGCGGCAAGCAGCGTATGGAGATCGCCGAGCGCTTGCGCAAACTGCCGCTGTCGTTTTTTGGTCGTCGTGATCTGGCCGATTTAACCGAGACCATCATGGGTGACGTCCAGGTCATGGAGCATGCCTACAGCCACGTGCTGGGAGGGCTTTGGGGTGCCATCATCGCAAGTGCCATCGTGTTCGTGTCGTCGCTGTTCTTTTGCTGGCAGCTGGCGATCGCGGCGTTTTGGAGCATTCCCGTGGCCTTTGCCGTGCTGTATCTAACACGCGGCCCCATGACCCCGGTGTTCGATCGCGTGCGCGCCGAGAAGGTCAAGGTCACCGAGGCGATCCAGGAGACGCTCGACTGCGTGCGCGAAATCCGCGCCACCAACCAGGAGGCCCATTATCTTGAGGGGCTCAACGCCGTGATCGATGCTGAGGAGCGCGAGACCACCAAGGGCGAGCTCGTCAACGGGCTTCTGGTCAACTCCGCCTTCTCCATTCTGCGTCTGGGCATTGCCACCACGCTGGTCACGGGCGCCACGATGGTCGCCTCCGGGCAGGTCGACTTTTTGGTGATGTTTGCCTTCCTGCTTATGGTGAGCCGTATCTACGCGCCGTTTGATCAGGCCCTTATGCTCGTGTCGGAGCTGTTTGTCGCCGAGTCGTCTGCCAAGCGCATGCGTTCCATCATGGAAGAGCCTGTGGCGCGGGGTAGCGAGAAATTTGAGCCCGTGGGCCACGATGTGGTGTTCGATCACGTGGCATTTGGCTATGGTGCGGGCGAGGACGGCCGCGCCGGCGAGAAAGTTCTTACCGATGTGAGCTTTACCGCCAAGGAAGGCGAAGTTACGGCGCTGGTCGGTCCTTCGGGTTCCGGTAAGTCTACGGTGAGCCGCCTGGCCGCACGCTTTTGGGATGCCACCGAAGGCACGGTCACCGTGGGTGGCGTGGATGTTGCGAGCGTGGACCCCGAGGTCCTGCTGCGCGACTACGCCATTGTGTTCCAAGACGTGCTGCTCTTTGACGACACGGTGATGGGAAACATCCGCCTGGGTCGTCGCGATGCCACCGATGAGGAAGTGCTTGCGGCCGCGCGTGCCGCCAACTGCGACGAGTTTGTGAGTCGTATGCCGCAGGGCTACGACACCATGAGCGGCGAGAACGGCTCCAAGCTTTCCGGCGGCGAGCGGCAGCGCATCTCTATCGCCCGCGCGCTGCTCAAAGACGCTCCGATCGTGTTACTGGACGAGGCGACGGCGAGCTTGGATGTCGAGAACGAGACCGTGGTGCAGCAGGCGCTTTCCCGTCTGCTTTCCGGCAAGACGGTTATCGTAATTGCCCACCGTATGCGCACGGTGGAAAATGCCGACAAAATCGTCGTGCTCAAGGACGGCATGGTGGCTGAGCAGGGATCGCCCACCCAACTCAAGGCGGCAGGCGGGGAATTCGCCCACATGGTCGAGCTTCAGAAGGATGCAGCAACCTGGCAGCTGTTAGAGTGAGACGACAGTTTGGTGAATCTGCTCTAAAACTTCCGTAAATGTGATAAATATCACGTTTAACCCGGGGTAAAATGTGAGAAATCTCACGTTTACGGAAGTTTCTTTGCAGGAGGTTCGGTCATGCAGCGGGATATTATTGCCAAGCTCAACGCCTGGAAAGCATCGGAGTATCGTAAGCCGCTCATCCTTAAAGGGGCGCGTCAGGTTGGAAAGACGTGGGCGCTCAAGGAGTTCGGTCGCACCTCATATCGCAACTGCGTATACCTGACGCTGGAGGAACCGTCTCCCGGGGTTCAAAGCGAATACGCCCAGTTTTTCGAAGGCACGCGTGATCCCCGGCGTATTATCTCTAACCTATCCTTGGCGTTTGGGCAGCCCATCGATCCTGGTGAGACGTTACTTATCATTGACGAGATCCAGGACTGCCCCTCTGCAGTCGGTGCGCTCAAATATTTCTGCGAAGAGGCTCCCGAGTATCACGTTGCGTGTGCGGGGTCTCTGCTTGGCGTTCGTTTGTCTCGTGAGACTAGTGCCTTTCCGGTGGGAAAGGTTGAGTTCATGGAGATGCATCCCATGAGCTTTTCCGAATTTTTGAGGGCCGAGGGCGCTGCAAACTACGACGAATACCTTGGCGGTCTGAACCAGATCGAAACAGTGCCGGATTTCTTTCATGTCCGACTTGTGGAGCATCTTCGTCGCTATTTTGCGTGTGGCGGCATGCCGGAGGCACTTGGCCGTTGGGTGGAGACGGGCGACATCGTTCAGGTCGATAAGGTGTTATCCGATCTTCTGGATTCCTACGAGCGTGATTTTGCCAAACATGGCGGTCGCGCGCAGTTTGCCAAGCTATCGCAAATTTGGAATTCGATTCCTACTCAGTTGGCGCGGGAGAACAAAAAGTTCGTTTGGGGTGCGGTGCGCGAGGGGGCCCGTGCTCGAGAATACGAGGATGCTCTGGAATGGCTCGCCGATGCCGGGCTGATTACGTCGGTGCGGCTTAATGCCGGCGGCGGGACACCGCTTGCCGCGTATGATGACCTCAAGGCATTTAAGATTTACTGCCTTGACGTTGGCTTGTTGCGTCGTATGGCAAGGCTCGATGCATCGGCCTTTGCCGTCTCAGACGCACTATTTTCTGAGTTTAAAGGCTCGTTTGCCGAGAACTATGTGCTTCAGGCATTGCTCCCGCAGCTGGATGCCACTCCGCGCTATTGGACAAACGAGAAACCAAAACACGAGGTCGATTATCTAATTCAGGTCGGAAATGAGATCGTTCCCGTCGAGGTTAAATCGGGAGAAGTCGTTCATTCGAAGAGTCTTAAGTACTACGCCGATAAGCATTCGGAGGCGACTCCGTTGAGGGTCCGCTACTCGCTCAAGAATCTGAGGCTCGACAATGGCGTGCTCAATATTCCGTTGTATTTGGCCGATCGATCCGTTTCCCTTATCAAAAAGACGCTCGGAATGTGACAAAGGGGACTGTCCCTTTGTCACATTGGACGAGTGAGTCATCGAAACTGGGCATCCCAGACCCATAATTTACAAAAAGTTAGCTATGGCTGACCATAATTGTTGGATAAACTAGTTTTGATAGCGTGCTCGAGCAAACTTATCAACTCGGGTGCTAAGGCACCGTGCCGCAGTTGTTGCGGAAAAGGGAGAGGCATCATGAAGAAGTCCACGTTCAACACCCTGCTTGTCGGTGGCGGTTTTCTGCTCGGCACGGCCGGCATCAAGCTGCTCACCAGCGCTCCGGTAAAGAACGCCTGCGTGCAGGGCATCGCGTGCGGTATGCGCGTCAAGAACTGCTACCAGGACATGGTCGAGCAGGCCAAGGCCAATGTCGATGACATGGTTGCCGAGGCTGCCTACATCACCCAGAGCGAGGCCGCCGCGGACGAGGCAGCCGAGTAACGCTCCCAGGCACAAACTATGAGATTCTCGATTATCAGCGAGATCCCCGGCAGGACCCGTCTTCAATTGGCGGGTCCTGTGCCAGAGAGCGATCTCGATGCACTTCTTAAGCTCAGCGGCGATATCGACGGCGTGCACAAGGTGCGCGTTTATGGCCGTATTGGCCAGATGGCGCTCGAATATGACGAGCAGTGTCGTGCGGGCGTGCTGGCCGCCGTCGGCGCGCTCGATGCCCAGGCCATCGCCGACGCCAAGTCGGGCTACGTGATGCAGCTCGAGCCGCGCAAACACAAGCTGGTTATGGACTTGGCCACGCTCGTCGGCGCCCACTACGCGCGCCGTTGGTTTTTGCCCACGCCGCTGCGTGCCGTCTTTGTCGTGGCTGGCTACATGGCCTTTTTGCGCGCCGCTCTCCACGAGCTCGCGCAGCCGCGTCTGACCGTTCCCGTACTCGATGCCTCGGCCATCGGCATCTCGTTCGTCAAGCGCGACGTCGACACCGCGGGCCAGACGATGTTCCTGCTCAACGTGGGCGAGCTACTCGAGGACTACACGCGTGCCATGAGCGAAAACGAGCTCATCAACTCGCTGCTCGACGTACCCGACAAGGCGCAAAAGGTCGTCGGCGACACCGAAGTCAGCGTCGCCGCCACTGAGCTTGAGCCCGGCGACCTGGTCGCTGTGCGCACCGGTATGTCCATTTGCATCGACGGCGTGGTCGAGCAGGGGAGCGCCATGGTCAACCAGGCGACCCTGACCGGCGAGCCGCTGGCCGTCGAACGCAGCGCGGGTGACGACGTGTTTGCCGGCACCGTCGTCGAGGACGGCAGCATCCTGGTGCGCGTGCGCGCCAACACGGCTCAGACCAAACTGCGCTCGATCGTCTCGCTCGTGCAGACGGCCGACTCGCTCAAGTCCGAGGGTCAGTCACACATGGAGGACCTCGCCAACAAGATCGTCCCGTGGAACTTCCTGCTCGCGGGCCTGGTCGCGCTCACCACGCGCAGCCTCATCAAGACCTCCGCTGCGCTGATGGTCGACTACTCGTGCGCGCTCAAGCTTACGGGTTCCGTTGCCGTCATGACTGCCATGAGCGACGCCGCCAAGATGGGCGTCATGGTCAAGGGCGCCAAGTACTTTGAGTCGTTTGCCAAGGCCGATACCATTGTCTTTGATAAGACCGGCACGCTCACCGAGGCCCAGCCACGTCTGGCCTGCGTGCTCACGACCGACGGCTGGAGCGAGGACGAGGCCCTGCGCCTTTCCGCCTGCCTGGAGGAGCATTTTCCGCATCCGGTGGCACGTGCCGTCGTCAACGCCGCACGCGAGCGTGGGCTCGAGCATCGCGAGCGCCATGCCGCCGTCGAGTACATCGTGGCGCACGGCATTGCCTCGTCCATCGAGGGACGCCGAGCGATCATCGGTTCGGCGCACTTTGTGTTTGAGGACGAGGGTGCGCAGCTGGAGTCCGACATCAAGGAGCGCATCGAGTCCCAGATGCAGGGCCTGTCGCCGCTCTATCTGGCTGTCGACGGCACGGTTGTGGGCGTGCTCGGCATCGAGGACCCGCTCAAACCTGGTGTGCGCGATGCCATTGCCGACCTGCATGCGCTGGGCGTAAAGCACGTGGTCATGCTCACGGGCGACTCCGAGCGCACGGCCGAACGCATCGCGCGCGAAGCGGGCGTCGATGAGTTTAAGGCCGAGCTACTGCCCGAGGATAAGTATGCCTATGTGGAGCAGATTAAGCGCGAGGGGCGCCGTGTTGCCATGGTGGGCGACGGCGTCAACGACTCGCCGGCGC
>DAWCEJ010000251.1:0-4086 GCA_052274955.1 Collinsella sp. | reverse complement strand
GCGATTCCTGCGCACAGGCAGCCGAGGACGGCAGGATCGGGATTCGCCCCAGCAATCGACATGAGCCAGTTGCTGATGGGGTTGGAGGAGCTCAGCGTGGCCATGGCAAGGCATCCGAGCAGGGCAAACAGGCCGACGGAAAGGCGCAGCGCCTCCATGTGTCCAAATCGAAAGAACAGCGGCTGTGCCAGAAACACCATCATGAGGGAGATGAGCATCGATGCGGCGGAGGCTATTGTGGTCTCAAAGACGATCTGTCCCGTCGAGGGCATGCCCGTGTGATCGAAGAACGGAAGAGTGATGGTGCTCAAAAGCACGGTCGCGCACGCCATGATGGCCGAGAAGGCAACAATGCAGAGGTAACGTGCGCAGATGATGTCTTTGCGCGAGAGGGGCAGCGTTGCCCGATAGCGCTCCCATCCGTTTTGATTGTCGTAGCCGGCCAGCGAGTTCATGACCACGATGGGCGACATGGCACTGACCGCGCAGGCGCCGGCGCTCATACTGGCATCGCCATCCGATGCGTTGGCGAGGGTCAGTACGACGAAGATGAACAGGCCGACGCCCGCGATGCTCGGGACAAGCGTGCGGACGATGGCGAGCTCAGACATAAAGGCGCGTTTCATTTCGAAGCCCCTTTCAGTATGAGGCGAAGATAGTCATCAATGGTTGCCCGGTCGCAGGGAATCTCGGGGAAGGCCTCGAGCGCCTCGCGACGGTTGGGTACGAGCACGTCCACGCTATAGGCGTGGTGGGCGGCACGGGCGCCTTCGACGCAAGCCATAAGCTCTGCGGCCTGTGCTTGGGTGCAGTGGGCGATGCCGGCTCGGTCGGTAATGTCCTCGCGCGGCAGGTCAAACACAATCGAGCCGTTATCGATGCAGATGACGCGGTCGGCAGTGCGATCGAGGTCGGATGTAATGTGGCTCGAGAGCAGCACGCTGTGCTGGCCGTCGGCGACAAAGGTAAGCAACTCGTCGAGCAGTTCCTCGCGCGCCATGGGATCGAGACCCGCGGTGGCTTCGTCCAAAACGAGCAGCTTGGCATTGTGGCTGAGCGCACAGGCGAGCTGCAGCTTCATGCCCATGCCGCGGGAGAGGTCCTTGACCTTCGTCTTGGGATCGAGGCCAAATCGGTCGATGAATCCGGCGAACGTTTTGCGGTCCCACGTGGGGTACGCCGGGCCTACGAGCGTCTCGATCTGGCCCACCTTGAGCGTGGAAGGGAAGGGACACGTGTCCAGGACAAGCCCGATGCGGGAGCGCAGGTGGCGCTGCGTCTCGTCGGGCGCGTTGGCGTCGCAGCGCTGTCCAAGCAGATGCACCTCGCCGGCATCGAGCTTTATAAGCCCGAGCGCGGCGCGAATGGTCGTTGTCTTGCCGGCGCCGTTTGCGCCCACAAAGCCGACGATCTGGCCGGGCTCCACGGCGAGTGTGACGTCTCGCAACGAAAAACGGTCGCTCACGCGGCGTGAGATGCCTTTGAGTTCTAAAAGGTTTTGCATGGTATAGCCTTTCTTGCAGATGGCTACTGCATGGTTTCGGGGGCTACCAGGTCGAGCATCTCGTGCAGCTTGTCGCGCGTGACGCCCAAGGCTTCGGCTTGGCTCGCCGCTTTCGCAAGCAGCTCTTCGATATGGCAGAGCTGGTTTTCGCGCAAGAGTTCTTGGTTGCCCTCGGCGACAAAACAGCCCTTGCCCTGCACGGTGCAGATAAAGCCGAGTTGCTCCAGGTCGGCGTAGGCGCGCTTGGTGGTGATGACACTCACGCCAAGATCGCTCGCGAGTGCACGGATGCTGGGGAGTTTGGCTCCCGCAGCGAGCGCGCCCGAAAGGATCTGAGCTTTGACTTGCGAGGCTATTTGCTCGTAGATGGGCTTGTCGCTCGAATTGGATAGGATGATGTCCACAGCGGCTCCTTAGCTGTTGGGCTACACGTGTATATAACCGGTAAGCACAGTATATATACACTATGTACAGTTACGCAAGAGACAAATTCGGATTGGGCCGGCTACCCAGGCCCCAACTGATGAATTTGTCCTGATAGGCGCCCTAGAGCGGGATTTCGCGGCTACAATAGTGCGGTTACATCGACGTAATGCACTCAATGCAAGAAAGGATCCGCATGGCAAGCCTGTCGGATGAAATCTCGTCGCGCCGCACATTCGCGATCATCAGCCACCCGGACGCCGGTAAGACCACGCTTACCGAGAAGCTGCTGCTCTATACCGGCAGCATCCAGACTGCCGGTTCGGTCAAGGGCAAGAGCTCGGCCAAGCACGCCGTCTCGGACTGGATGGACATCGAGAAGGAGCGCGGCATTTCCGTTACCTCCTCGGTGCTGCAGTTCACCTATAATGGCGCCTGCGTCAACATCCTCGATACCCCCGGCCACCAGGACTTCTCGGAGGATACCTACCGTACCCTTATGGCCGCCGACGCCGCAGTCATGGTCATCGACGGCGCTAAGGGCGTCGAGGCCCAGACCAAAAAGCTCTTTAGGGTCTGTACGCTGCGCCACATTCCCATCTTCACCTTTGTGAATAAGCTCGACCACGAGGCTCGCGATCCGTTTGAGCTCATGGAAGAGATCGAGAACGTCCTGGGTATCAATACGTATCCCATGAACTGGCCGATCGGCAGTGGTCGCAACTTCCGTGGCGTGTTCGACCGTCAGACTCGTCGCGTCATTGCCTTTGAGGGCGACGGTCATGCCAACGCCACCAAGAAGGTCGCCGAGGTCGAGGCCGAGCTGGGCGATCCTTCCATGGACGAGCTCATCGGCGAGGAGAACCACAAGAACCTGATGGACGACATCGAGCTGCTCGATGGCGCCGGCGACGAGCTCGACTTGGATGCTGTGGCCTGCGGCAAGCTGAGCCCGGCGTTCTTTGGCTCGGCGCTCACCAACTTTGGTGTGGAGCCCTTCCTCAAGGAGTTCCTGCGCCTGGCCCCGACGCCGCGCGCCTATATCGATACGCTCACCAGCGAGCCGGTCGATCCCTGCCGCGACGACTTTAGCGGCTTTGTGTTTAAGATCCAGGCCAATATGGACAAGAACCACCGAGACCGCATCGCCTTTGTGCGCATTTGCTCGGGCAAGTTCGAGCGTGGCATGGACGCCTTCCACGTGCAGGGCAACCGTAAACTCAAGCTTGCCACGGGCACGTCGATGATGGCCGATGACCGCGCCATCGTGGACGAGGCATACGCGGGCGATATCGTGGGCCTGTTCGATCCGGGTATCTTTAGCATCGGTGACACCGTGTGCTCTGGCAAGCGCCATGTGCAGTATCCGCAGATCCCGACGTTTGCCCCCGAGATGTTCGCCCGCATCACGCAGGTCGATACGCTCAAGCGCAAGCAGTTCGTGAAGGGCATGGAGGAGCTTGCCCAGGAGGGCGCCATCCAGATCTTCCGCGAGCTGGGTGCCGGCATGGAGAGCGTTATCGTCGGCGTGGTCGGCGTGCTGCAGTTTGAGGTGCTCGAGCGCCGTCTGAAGGCCGAGTATCGCGTTGAGGTGCGTCGCCAGCCGCTGCCCTACACCGACATCCGCTGGATCCAGAACGACCCCGACACCATCGATATCCCGAGTCTGTCGCTTACGCGCGATACCCTGCGTGTCGAGGACATGCGCGGCGGCAAGCTGCTGCTGTTCACGAGCCCGTGGAACGTGGACTGGGCAACCGACCACAACCCCGACCTGATCCTGTCGGAGTTTGGCAACGTAGCGTTTTAACGCATCGGCGCGGTGGCCCTGCGGGGCTGCCGCGCCGGTTGCTTGCCTGATGCCGTGTGAGCGGCTATCATACCCACCGTCGTCTCAAAACCGGGACGGCCGAGCAGTTCGGGTCCGATATCCTGCTCGTTAAACCTAAAACCAAAGGAGTACATAATGATCAAGAAGGTCATGGAGGACTACAAAGTCCTGTTGCGGAGCATTCCCGCGGCAACGGTTTCGCTGTTTATCGTGAGCGTCATCATGATGAACCTGCTGGCCAACAAAGAGCTCATCAGCCTGCCGTATCTGGCACTCGACTGCGGCTTTGTGGTGAGCTGTGTCTCGTTTTTGTGCCAGGACATGATCT
>DAWCEJ010000250.1:0-1113 GCA_052274955.1 Collinsella sp. | reverse complement strand
GACCGCAGCAACGAGCACTGGATGGCCGAGGGCGGCACGTTCATCGACCCCACGCAGGCTTGGATCGGCCCCGACGCCGTTATCGGCCGCGATACCGTCGTGTGGCCGCAGACGCACCTGATCGGCCACGTCACCGTGGGCGAGGAGTGCCAGCTCGGTCCCAACAGCCGCCTCACCGACACCACCGTCGGCAGCGGCTGCGTCATCGACGAGACCATCGCCATCGAGGCCGTCATCGAGAACGGCGTCGGCTGCGGCCCGCGCGCCTACCTGCGCCCGGGCACCCACATGCTCGACGGATCCAAGGCCGGCACGCACGTGGAGATCAAGAAGTCCACGATCGGCGAGGGCTCCAAGGTGCCGCACCTGTCCTACATCGGCGACACCACCATGGGCTCCGGCGTCAACGTGGGCGCGGGCTCCATCACCTGCAACTACGATGGCGTGCACAAGCACAAGACCGTCATCGGCAAGGATGCCTTCATTGGCTCCGACACCATGATGGTCGCGCCCACCCAGATCGGCGACGGCGCGCTCGTGGCCGCTGGTTCCGTCATCACCGAGCCGGTCCCGGCCGACGCACTTGGTCTGGGCCGCGCCCGTCAGGTAAATATTGAGGGCTGGGCCGCCGATTACCGCCGCCGCCTGCACGAGGATGACGAGGTATAACGTTTTACCAAGCACAAAAGGAGCTGCTCCATGGGGGCGGCTCCTTTTTCTATCGTGACCTGCGCAACCGGATGAGTGGTCGGTTCGTGTCCGTTGACGGTAAAGACGTTATCAAGACTCGATAAACCCCGTCGCGCGGTTACAATGCAAAAAGGCATCTATATGGCATTCGATATATAAAGGAGAAGGGTAATGCCGATTAATGATCCCGAGAAGTCGGAGAATATGCGCAAGTCCATCCGCGTGTATTCCGGTTCCTCCAACCGTCCCCTCGCTCAGAAGATCGCTGAGTACCTTGGGGTCGAGCTTTCGGGCCTTACGCTAAAGCAGTTCGCCAACGGTGAGATTTACGCCCGCTACGACGAGACCGTCCGCGGCGCCGACGTCTTCCTGATTCAGTCCGTGGCCGGCGGCAACGTCAACGACATGCTCATGGAGCTGCTC
>DAWCEJ010000249.1:0-15577 GCA_052274955.1 Collinsella sp. | reverse complement strand
CCGCGCCGCCGCCGAGGCGGCAGGGGAGAGCACGCCGGCCGCAGGCAAGAACGCCAAGCCCGCCAGCGCCGCCCAGGCCAGCGCCCCCGCCGCGACACCCAAGCCGGCCGAGGGCAAAAAGACCAAGGAGCAAAAGCGCGCCGAGGCCCAGGCCCGCGCCGCGCTCAACAAAAAGCTCAAGGGCGTGCGCAACCAGCTCAAGAAGATCGAGACGGAGCTCGACAAAAAACGCGCCCGCTATGACGAGCTTATGGAATTGATGGCAAGCGAAGAGCTTTATGCCGATCAGGACAAGTTCAACGCTGCACTGGGGGAATATAACGGCCTTAAGCAAGAGCTGCCCAAGCTCGAGGACGAATGGCTGGAACTTTCCACCCAGATCGAAGAGGAGACCGCGCGTGAACTCTCGTAAGGCCGCCGCCGTGGCGATGAGCATCGTCGCCATTGCCTGCCGCGTCTGCGGCATCTTTATGAGCGCCATGACCGTGCTGCTGTGCTTTAGCGGCCTGACCGCCAAGCTGCAGATTGTGGGCTTTGTCGTTGAGCTCTCGCGCGCGCTGCCGAGCGCCATCGCCGGCTACGGCGTCATCACGTCGCCCTTTGGCGGCGTGTTCCGCCTGGATTACGCCATCGTCACCGTCATCCTGTTTGTGGCCGACTACCTGCTCACGCGCGCCTCGCGCCGCGTCCGCTAGGGGAGAGCCATGTCCAGCAGCTACCTCATGAACCTGCTCGCCAGCGCCGTTGCCGTTATCGTCGGCATCGTCATCCACGAGAGCGCGCACGCCGCCGCAGCATGGGCGCTCGGCGACAAGACGGCCCGTTCGCGCGGCCGCGTTTCGCTCAACCCGCTCAACCACATCGACCCGTTTGGCACCATCATCCTGCCGCTGCTCATGCTCACTGCCGGCGGCCCGGTGTTCGCCTTCGCCAAACCCGTGCCCGTCTACCTCAACAACCTCAAGCACCCCAAACGCGACGAGGTCCTGGTGAGCGTGGCCGGCCCCGCGTCGAACATCGCACTCGCGTGCCTCGCGGCCGCCCTCATGCACGCGGCATATGGCAGCCTCTATACCGGCATGTCCTTTGCCATGGCGTCACAGATCATGAACTTCGGCGCCACGTTTATCGTGGTCAACCTGTCACTCGCGTTCTTCAACCTCATCCCGATCCCGCCGCTCGACGGCTCGTCGATCATCGTGCCGTTCCTCAAAGGCAAGGCGCTCAACAACTATTATCGTCTGCAGCAATACGCTATGCCCATCCTCATCCTGGTGCTGTACCTGCTGCCCATGTGGACCGGCATCGACGTGATCGGCCGCTATTTCGACGTTACCGTGTATCCGCTTGCTGAGCAGCTGCTCAACTTCGCAATCGCCGGCATCTAGGGTAAACTTACAGGTCGACCGTGCAAAACGGTCGTAACATGCACCCAAACCGCGCCGCGAAGGCGCCGTCAAAGGAGGTCGAAGATGTCGTATCGCGTGTCGACGCAGGTCTACAGCGGACCGTTCGACCTGCTGCTGCAGCTGGTAACCCGCCAAAAAGTAGATATCGGCGCCATCTCCATCAGCGAGGTGGCCGAGCAGTACCTTGCCGAGGCCGAGCGCATCGAGGCGCTGGACCTCGACGTGGCGAGCGACTTTTTGCTGGTCGCAGCAACCCTTTTGGACATCAAGGCCGCCTCTCTGGTGCCGCAGGAGGCCCCGCGCAAAGTCGATGACGACGATGACGAATTCGACGAAGACCTCGAGGAGCTAAGCACACTCGACGGCGACGCCCTGCGCGAGGTCCTGATCCAGCGCCTGATCGCCTACAAGCAGTTTAAAGGCGCGGCCGCGGCCCTCGGTGCCCGCATGCAGGCCGAAAGCCGCATGCACCCGCGTGTGGCCGGCCCCGACCCTGAGTTTTTGGGCCTCATGCCCGACTACCTGGCTGGCATCACCCTGCGCGGCCTGGCCGTCATCTGTGCCGACCTGGACGGCAAGCGCCAGACCTTCTTACTGGAGGCCGAGCACGTGGCGCCGCATCGCGTACCGCTCGACCTGACCGTGGCCTCCGTCGACCGCTTTACCATGGCGCACCAAACCTGCACCTTCCGCGAGCTGTTGGACGGCGATGCCACCACCGAGCAGCTCGTCGTTACCTTCCTGGCCATGCTCGAGCTCGCCAAGCGCGGCTCGCTTACGCTGAGCCAGGACGAGATCTTTGGAACCATCTGCATCAACCGAGTCGAGGGCGCCGAGGCATACGTGCCCGGCGAGGGCCCCGAGCTCACCGAATAGGAGCCGCAACCATGTCAACCCTTTCCACGCTGGAGGCAAACAGCCTCAAAGGCGCCCTCGAGGCGCTGTTGCTGGTGTCGAGCGACCCGGTGAGTGCGCCCGCGCTCGCCGGCGCACTGGATATCGCCCCCGGCGAGTGCGCATCGCTGCTCGCCGAGCTCAAGGTTGAGTACGAGGAGGCCAACCGTGGCTTTCAGCTGCGTGAGGTCGCCGGCGGCTGGCGCCTGTTTACGCACCCCGCCTACCACGACGTGGTCGAGGCCTATGTGTTGAGCTGGGACACGCAAAAGCTGTCGCAGGCCGCGCTCGAAACACTGGCCGTCATCGCATACCACCAGCCCGTGACGCGCGAGGTGGTCAAGGGCATCCGCGGCGTCAATTCCGACGGCGTCATCGCGTCGCTCGTGGACAAGGGCCTGGTGCGCGAGCTCGGCCGCGACCCCCAGCGCGGTCAGGCCATCATCTACGGCACGACCAACGCTTTCCTCGAGAAGTTCGGCCTGCGCTCGACCCGCGACCTGCCCGATCTTGAGCAGTTTGCCCCCGACGAGCAGTCACGCCAGTTTATCCGCGAGCGCCTGAGCGGCCGTAGCATTCAGTCCACGCTCGAGGAACAGGCCGAGGACCTGGACGAAGAGCGAGAGCTGCTCGATACCGATGTTGAGGATATTGAGGTGGTCGAGGACGAGGATATCCAAGTCGTCGACAATGCCCCGGAGGATATGCATGACGAGAACTAACGAAGCAGGGGAGATGCGCGTCGCCGGCGCCCCGGGCACGTCCGCGCCCGACGCCCAGCCCGTCTACCCGCACACCATGCGCCTGCAGCGCTTTTTGGCGCGTGCGGGCGTGGCGAGCCGCCGCGGCTCGGAGGACCTGATGACTGCCGGCCGCGTGACCGTCAACGGCGAGGGCGCGACCGAACTGGGCACCAAGGGCGATGTCGACCGCGATCTCATCGAGGTCGATGGCATGCCCGTCAAGCTCAACCAGGGCGCCGTGTACCTGATGCTTTACAAGCCGACCGGCTGCCTTACCACCATGAGCGACCCGCAGGAGCGTCCCTGCGTGGCCGACCTGGTCCCCCGCGACCGCTTTCCGGGGCTGTTCCCGGTGGGCCGCCTGGACCGCGATACCACTGGCCTTTTGCTCTTTACCACCGACGGCGACCTGTCGCAGGACCTGCTGCACCCCAGCAAGCACGTCTACAAGACCTACCAGGCGCTCGTGGACGGACGGCTGTCCGACCGCGACTTGGAACCACTCCGCAGCGGCATCGAGCTCGACGACGGCCTGTGCCAGCCGGCCATCTGCCGCGTCATCACCGCGCACGAGGCGGAGGCCGTGGCGCCCCAGGGCGTCAAGCCCGGCACCACCGCTGTGGAGGTCATCATCCGCGAGGGCCGCAAGAACCAGGTCAAGCGCATGCTGAGCAAGATTCACCACCCGGTGATTCGTCTGCATCGTTGCAACTTTGCCGGCCTGGAGCTCGAGGGCGTAGCCAAGGGCTCATGGCGCGAGCTCACCGACCGCGAGGTGCAAATCCTCAAAGACGGCGGCATCCCGCCCAAACAGGCAAGCGCCAAGCGCGGCGGCAAGCCCCAGGACACCCCCGCGAGCCGCACCCGCCATCACGGCAGCCACGGCTCCGCACCCAAGCGCAACACCTACCGCGAGCGCTACACGGGCTAGGCAGCCCGCCTCTCTCCAGCACTCGCGAACCATACCAGCACGTCAACCAACGAAAGGAAGCATTGCATGATCGTCGCCATCGACGGCCCCGCCGGTTCCGGCAAGTCCACTATCGCCAAGGAGCTCGCCCGCCAGCTGGGCTTTAACAAGCTCGATACGGGCGCCATGTATCGTGCCGTCACCTTTGCCGCCATCGACCGCGGCATCGACCTGGACGACGAGGCGGCCATCGACGCCCTCGCCGAGCAGATCGAGATCCGCTTTACCAACGGTACCGGCGAGGACACACGTCTGACCATCGACGGCCAGGACGCCTCGGCCGCCATCCGCACCCCGCAGGTGGACGCCAACGTTTCCAAGGTCTCAGCCTATCCGGGCGTGCGCGCCGCCATGCTCATCCACCAGCGCCGCGCCGCCGAGGACCGCGATATCGTCGCCGAGGGCCGCGACATCGGCACCGTCGTGTTCCCCAACGCGCAGGTCAAGGTCTTCCTGACCGCCGACCCGCGTGAGCGCGCCCGCCGCCGCGTGCTGCAGCGCCACCAAAACGACGCCAAGCCGCTTACCGACGATCAGCTCGAGGCCGAGGTCGACGAGACCCTCGACGCCCTCAAGCAGCGCGATAAGCTCGACAGCAGCCGCGAGGTCGCTCCGCTCGTGCCCGCCGAGGACGCCGTTCACGTCGACTCCACCGCCCATACCATCGACGAGGTCGTACGTATCATCGAGGACCTCATCAACCAAAGGAGGTAGCCCATGCGCCTGTTTAAGCAGACGCCCGAGGACTATTACAACGCCCCCTACGCCGAGTTCCCGGCACTTATCCGCGGCACCGTTGTCGTGGTCATGGCCATTCTATGGGTCTTCTCCAAGCTCATGTGGCGCTGGAAGGTCGAGGACGCCGACCTACTGTTTGAGCGCCAGGAAGGCCGCGGCAGCGTAGTCATCTGCAACCACACCTCGATGGCCGAGCTCTTAGCCGTGGAGACGGCGTTGTTCTTTGGCGGCCGCCGCATCCGTCCCATCTTTAAGTCTGAGTTCGCCAAGACCAAGATCGTGCGCTGGGCCTTTAGCCGTGTGGGCGGCATCCCTGTCGAGCGTGGCACCGCCGACATGAAGTGTCTGCGCGCCGCCCAGCATGCGCTGCAGCGCGGCGAAGACGTCCTGATCTTCCCCGAGGGCACGCGCATTCGCTCGCGCGAGATCAAGCCCGAGGTCCACGGCGGCTTTGCGCTCATCGCCCAGATGGGCAAGGCGCCCGTCAACCCGCTCGCCATTTGTGGCTGGTCCGATATCACTCCTAAAGGCAAAAAGCTCATGCGTCCCAAAAAGTGCTGGATCCGCGCCGGCAAGGCCGTCTCGCTTTCGGACGCGCCGGCCGGGCTTAAGCGCACGGAGCGCCTGGCCTGGTTTGAGTCCGAGGCCATGAACCGTGTATATAAGATGCGCGACGAGTTGTGCGCCGAGCATCCGGGCAGGTTCTAGCCATGAGCGAGAACGTGACGAACACAGCCGCGACTGCGTCCGACCAGGACGGCGCGCCTAACATCGAGATCGCCGCCCACGCCGGCACTTGCTACGGCGTACAGCGTGCGCTCGATATGGCATTGGCGGCCGCCCCGCAGGCGGAGGAGAACGCTCGGGTCCACACCCTGGGTCCGCTCATCCATAACCCCATCGTGGTACGCGAGCTCACCGAGGCAGGCGTCGGTCTGGCCGACACCTTGGACGACGCCACGTCGGGCACTGTGATCATCCGCGCCCACGGCGTGGTGCCGCAGGTCATTGATGCCGCTCGCGAGCGTGGCCTTAACGTCGTTGACGCCACCTGCCCCTACGTGAAGAAGGTCCACGTGGCGGCCGAGCGCCTGGTGCGCGAGGGCTACCGCGTGATCGTCGTGGGCGAGCCGGGCCACCCCGAAGTCGAGGGCATCCTGGGCCACGCCGGTAATGACGCGCAGGTCGTGAGCTGTGCCGCCGACGCCGATGCCCTGCCGCTCAAGGGCAAGGTGGGTCTGGTTGTGCAGACCACCCAGACCGCGCAGAACCTCGCCGAGGTCGTGGCCGCTATCACCCCGCGCGTGCAGGAGCTGCGTGTGATCAACACCATCTGCGCCGCCACGAGCGAGCGTCAACAGGCAGCAGCCACACTTGCCAACCGCTGCGACTGCATGGTCGTCGTGGGCGGCAAGAACTCGGGCAACACCCGCCGCCTGGCGCAGATTTGCGCAGACGCCTGCGAGCGCACGCATCACATCGAGGAAGCTTCTGAGCTCCAGGCCGCGTGGTTTACCGACGCTCACCACATTGGCATCACCGCCGGAGCCTCCACCCCGCAAGAACACATCGAGCGCGCTGTCACGCGCATCAAGGAGCTTTGCCGCTAACCATGGACCAGACCGTACCCGCATACGCCGCCGAGGTGGCCGATTACGGGCGCAGCCGCGACCCCGAGCCGGGTGAGGGCGCGCTCGTAAAGAACGTGCGTCCCGAATCGCCCGCGTGGGATGTGGGTATCGAGCCGGGCATGCGCGTGCTCACGGTCAACGGCGAGGCGCTCACCGACATGATCGTGTGGCTCTGGGAGGCCGACGATGATACCGTCGACCTCGAGGTTTTCGACCCGCGCGACGGCACCGTCGCCCCCGTCGAGCTCGACCGCTTTCCCGGCGAGGATTGGGGTCTGGAGTTCGATGGCCCCATCTTCGACGGCATGCGTACCTGCGTCAACGCCTGCGTGTTCTGCTTTATGACCATGCTGCCCAAGGGCGGCCGCTCCACGCTCTATATTCGCGATGACGACTACCGCCTGAGCTTTTTGCAGGGCAACTTTGTCACGCTCACAAACCTCACCGATGAGGACGTGCAAAACGTCATCGACCGCAACATGAGCCCCATGAATGTGTCGGTCCACGCCGTAAGCCCTGATGTACGCCGCCGCATGATGGGCCGCAACGCCCAGCGCGGCATGGACGTACTCGAGGCCATCATGGCCGCCGGCATCGAGATTCACGCGCAGATCGTGTTGTGCCCCGGCATGAACGACGGCGAGGAGCTCGAAAAGACCCTGCGCTACTGCGAGGAGCACGAGCAAATCACGAGCCTGGGTATCGTGCCACTCGGTTTTACCAAGCACCAGAACCGCTTTAGCTGGTCATACAGCGATAAACCCGAGCTGGCTCGCGAAACTATTGCCATGATCCGGCCCTATCAGGACCGCGCCTACGAGCGCTTTGGCCGCCACACCTTCCAGATGAGCGATGAGTTCTATCTAGACGCCGGCATTGAGCCGCCCGAGGCCGATTTCTACGACGGCTACCCGCAGTACTACGACGGCATCGGCATGATCCGGTCGTATCTGGACGAGACGGACGACGTCCTTGCCGCCGACGCCGTGCGCCTAGCGCGCGTCCGCGAGACCATCGCCGCCCGCGGCCAACACCTACTGTGCCTCTCGGGCGCCAGCGCGCGCGACACCGTGGCCCGTTTTGTGGAGTCGCCGCGAGGCCTTGCCGGCACCGTCACAGCCATCAAGAACCGCTACTTTGGCGGCAACGTGGACGTGACCGGCCTCATCGTCGCGAGCGATATCCTGGAGCAGCTGCCGCAGGACCTGTCGGGGGTTATGCTCTTTGTGCCTAAGCTCATGTTCAACGCTGACGGCATGACGCTTGACGAGTATCATCGTGACGATTTACTCGCAAGCCTTGAAGCTCGCGGAGCCGAGGTTCATGTGGTGTCGACCATGCCGCATGAGCTGCTCGATACCCTGGAGCACATCCTTGGCATAACGCCTGCCGACTCTACTAATACCGCTGACCCTACCCATTAAAGGAGAGCAGATGAAACCTATCGTCGCCGTCGTCGGACGCCCCAACGTGGGCAAGTCCACGCTCGTTAACCGCCTGGCCCAGACCTCGGACGCTATCGTCCACGAGTCCCGCGGCGTCACGCGCGACCGCTCGTATCACACGGCCGATTGGAACGGCCGCGAGTTCACCATCGTCGACACGGGCGGTATCGAGCCGCTCAAGAGCGACGACGTCTTCGCCACGTCCATCCGCGACCAGGCGCTCGCCGCCGCCGAGGAAGCCGCCGTCATCCTGTTTGTCGTCGACGGTCGCACCGGTGTCACCGAGGAGGACGAGTCGGTCGCCCGCATGCTCAAGCGCTCCGACAAACCGGTCTTTCTGCTGGTGAACAAGCTCGACAACCCCGATCGCGAAAACGACAGCATCTGGGAGTTCTATTCGCTCGGCGTCGGTGAGCCCACGCCCCTCTCGGCCCTGCATGGCCACGGCACGGGCGACCTGCTCGACGATATCGTGGCCCTGCTTCCGGAGGAAGAGGACGAGGTCGCCGATGAGTTCCCCGACGCCCTGAACGTCGCCATCATCGGCCGCCCCAATGCCGGCAAGTCGTCGCTGTTCAACCGCATCCTGGGCGCTGACCGTTCTATCGTGTCCAACATCGCCGGCACGACGCGCGACGCCATCGATACCGTCGTAGAGCGCAACGGCAAGCACTACCGCATGGTCGACACCGCGGGTATTCGCAAGAAGAGCACCGTGTACGAGAACATCGAGTACTACTCCATGGTTCGCGGCCTGCGCGCCATCGATCGCGCCGACGTGGCACTGCTCGTCGTCGACGCCTCCGTGGGCGTTACCGAGCAGGACCAGAAGGTCATGGGTCTTGCCATCGAGCGCGGCTGCGCCATCGTTGTGCTGCTCAACAAGTGGGATCTGCTCGACGACGACCGTAAGCGCGAGGCCTGCATGGAGACCATCGACCGCCGTCTGGGCGTCATGGCTCCCTGGGCCCAGTACCTGCGCATCTCGGCCCTGACCGGCCGCAGCGTCGAGAAGATTTGGGCAATGGTAGACGCCGCCGAAAAAACGCGCTCGCAAAAGATCAGCACCTCGCGCCTCAACACGTTCCTCACCGACCTGCGCGAGTTCGGTCACACCGTGGTGGACGGCAAGCGCCGCCTGCGCATGCACTACGTGACCCAGACGGGCGTCAACCCGCCGACGTTCACGTTCTTTGTCAACCACAGTGACCTGGTCAACGACACCTACCAGCGCTACGTGGAGAACCGTATGCGCTCGACCTTCGACTTTGCCGGCACGCCCATTCGACTCTTCTTTAGGAAGAAGGAGCAAAAGGATGCATAATCCGATTCTGCTGACCGCCATCTGCGCCGTGGTCTCGTTCTTTATCGGGGCGATTCCGTTTGGCCTGATCTTGGGCCGCGTGTTCAACCACACGGACATTCGCAAGGCGGGCTCCGGAAACATCGGAACCACCACCGCACTGCGTGTGGCCGGCCCCAAGGTGGCCGCGCTCACGCTGCTGCTCGACTGCCTTAAGGGCGCCATCTGCGTCCTTATCGCGCGTCCGCTCATCGCGAGCGTGGGCTATGGCTTTCCGCCGAACATCATGGCGCCCGGTGCCCCCGGCGACTGGATGCTCGGCGTCATTTGCCTGGCAGCCGTGTGGGGCCACATCCTCTCGCCCTACCTCAACTTCCATGGCGGCAAGGGTATCGCGGTTGGTCTGGGCGTCATCCTCGCCTGGTACTGGCCCATTGGCCTGTCGCTGCTCGGCATGTTTATCGTGGCCGTCGCCATCACCAAGTATGTGTCGGTGGGCTCGCTCGCCGCTGCCATCGGTCTTCCCATCGCTGCCTGCGCGGTCTTTCCGTATAGTAGCCTAGGACTCAAGTTTTGCATGGCGATGATCGGCATCACCGTGGTATGGGCCCATCGCTCGAATATCCAAAAGCTCATGGCTGGTAAGGAGTCCAAGCTCTCGTTTACCAAGCGCGTCACCGAGCCCGACGATAAGTAGGAGAGAGCAATGAATGTTGCGCTGATTGGCTCCGGCTCCTGGGGAACCGCCGTCGCCGGCCTTGCCGCCGCGCGAGCCGAGCGCGTGACCATGTGGGCTCATAGTGAGCAGACGGCCGCCGGCATCAATGGCGAGCACCGTAACCCCCGGTATCTGGTGGGATATGAGCTGCCCGGTAACGTCGTCGCCACGACGGACCTGGCGCAGGCGCTCAACGACGCCGATGCCATCATCTTTGCCGTGCCCTCCACGCACCTACGCAGCGTATGCCATCAAGCGGCACCTTGTATCGCCACCGACACCCCGGTGCTCTGCCTCACCAAGGGCATTGAGCCCGAGTCCGGCCTGCTCATGAGCGAGGTCATCGCCAGCGAGATCGGCAACGAGACGCGCGTAGCGGCACTCTCGGGCCCCAACCATGCCGAGGAGATCTGCCGCGGCGGACTTTCTGCCGCCGTCATCGCCAGCAAAGACCCGCAGATAGGGGAGACCTTTAAGGACCTGCTCCTATCCACGGCCTTCCGCATCTACCTGTCGCAGGACATGACCGGCGTCGAGGTCTGCGGCGCCATGAAAAACGTCATCGCCATCGTGTGCGGCATCTCTGCCGGTTCGGGCGCGGGCGACAACCCGCTCGCCCTCATCATGACGCGCGGCCTGGCCGAGATCAGCCGCCTGGTGCATGCCCGCGGCGGTCAGGCCATGACCTGCATGGGCCTTGCCGGCATGGGCGACCTTATCGCCACCTGTACCTCGGAGCATTCGCGCAACCGCACTTTTGGCTACGAGTTTGCCCACGGCGTGTCGCTCGACGAGTACCAGGCGCGCACGCATATGGTGGTCGAGGGCGCCGTTGCGGCCCGCAGCGTCAGCGAACTCGCCCGTTCACTGGGCGTAGATATTCCGCTCACCTTTGCCGTGGAGCAAACGCTCTACAACGGTGTTACTTTGGATAGGGCGCTCGAGATTCTTACCGACCGCGTCCCTTCGCAAGAGTTCTACGGACTCACCGACTAGCGCAGAAAGGCTTCTACCATGGGTTCCATCAAAATCGCTCCGTCCGTCCTTTCGGCCGATATGGCCAACCTCAAGGGCGAGCTCGACAAGATCGCCGGTGCCGACTACGTGCACTTCGACGTTATGGACGGCCACTTTACCGGCAACCTCACCTTTGGGGTCGACATCCTTAAGGCCGTCAAGCGCTCTACCGATGTGCCGGTCGACGCGCACCTGATGGTGTCGAACCCCGACGAGACGGTCGATTGGTATGCCGATGCCGGCGCCGACATGATCACCGTGCACTACGAGGCCTCCACGCACCTGCACCGCACGCTCACCCATCTGCAGCAGCGCGGCGTCAAGGCCGGCGTGGTGCTCAACCCCGCCACCCCCGTCTGCGTGCTCGAGAGCATTATCGAGGTCGTCGACATGGTGTTGCTGATGAGCGTGAACCCCGGCTTTGGCGGTCAGAGCTTTATCCCGGGCACCATCGCCAAACTGCACGAGCTCAAGGCCATGTGCGAGCGCCACGGCGTGTCGCCCCTGATTGAGGTCGACGGCGGCATCTCTTCCAAGAACATCACCGAGGGCGTCAAGGCTGGCGCCAACGTGCGCGTGGCCGGCTCCGCCGTATTTAAGTCCGAAGATCCCGCCGCCGAGGTTGCACTGCTGCAGAAGCTGGGCAACGAGGCCGCACAGGAGGCATAAACCCTTATGACCGCAGGTCAAAACCGCATACCCGTGAATCTTGACTACGCCGCCTCGACGCCCATGCGCGCCGAGGCGCGTCTTGCGCAGCGCGACTACGACGAAAGCGAGCTTGCCGGCGTCAACCCCAACTCGCTGCACTCGCTCGGCCGCAAGGCTGCCGCGCGTCTGGAGGTTGCACGTCGCGAGATCGCCCATAGCTTTGGCGCACGCGTCCGCCCGTCCGAGATCATCTTGACCAACGGCGGCACCGAGGCAAACCAGCTAGCGCTCCTCGGACTTGCCGAGGGCGCTCGTCAGCGCGATCGCAAGCGCGGTCGTGTAATCGTTTCGGCCATCGAGCACGATTCGATTCTGGACAACCTGCCGCTGCTGCGTGCCGCCGGCTTTACCGTCGACCTGGTACAGCCCTGCCGCGCGGGCTACGTTGAGCCTGCCACGCTTGTCGAGCTGCTCAGCGACGACGTGGCGCTCGTGAGCATTATGGTCGCCAACAACGAGACCGGCGTGGTGCAGCCCATCCGCGAGCTTGCCGCAGCTGCGCACACCGCAGGTGCCCTGTTCCACACCGATGCCATCCAGGGCTACTTGCATATTCCGCTCGATGTCACCGAGCTGGGCGTCGACGCCATGTCCGTCGCAGCCCACAAGATTGGCGGTCCCGTGGCATCTGGCGCACTCTACCTTAAGAGCCGCACGCCGCTGCGCCCGCGCATCTTTGGGGGCGGACAGGAGGCCGGTCGTCGTGCCGGCACGCAGGACCTGCGAACGCAGCTCGCCTTTGCCGCTGCCGCCTCGTCTCTGACGCCCCATGTGGCTCAGGAGCGCGCGAAGCTGCAAACCCTTTCCGACAAGCTCTACGCCACGCTTACGGCCCACCCGCGCATTCACGCCACCATGGGTGACTACGCGCAAGCCGACCGTCTGCCCGGCATGGTATCGATCTACATTGACGGCATGGACTCCGAGGAACTCATCATCAAGCTCGACGCCGCCGGCTTTGAGGTGTCGGCAGGCTCGGCATGCTCGAGTGGCAGCATGGACCCGAGCCACGTACTCAGCGCGATGGGCATCGGCCGCGAACAGGCGCTGGGTGCCTTGCGCATCTCCTTCGATGATCGCGTGAATCCAGGCGATCTGGACGACTTTGCCCAGACGCTGCTCTCGATCGCAGGTGCCGCATGATCGTCGCCGAGCTCGAGCGCGCCCTACTGGCACGCTATCCCAAGGCGGACGCCGAGGGCTGGGATCACGTAGGACTCTCCGTTGGCGATCCGGCCGCAGAGATCACCGGCGTTGCCTGCGCACTCGATGCGACCGAGGCTAATGTTCGCCGCGCCCAAGAAGCAAGCGCCAACGTGCTGCTGACGCATCATCCCATATACATCAAGGCACCCGAGGCCTTTTGTCCGGCGGATGCCACACGACCCCAGTGCAGTGCGGCCCTCTACGAGGCTGCCCGCTGCGGGGTGAGCATTATCTCGCTCCACACCAACTTGGACCGCTCGCACGAGGCACGTATCTGCCTAAGTAGGCTTTTGGACGCCGCGCCCGCAAGCTCGTTGGAGCACGTGGACGACCCCGAGGCCTGCGGACTGGGCGTACTCGCGACCCTCCACGACCCCTGCAGCCTGCGCGACCTTGCCACTCGCGCCGCCACGGCGTTTGGCAGCGACCCACGTGTGTGGGGCGAGGCCGATCATCCGTGCCGCACCGTCGCCATTCTGGGCGGCTCCCTCGGCGACTTTGGCGAGCTTGCCATCGCCGCCGGTGCGGATGTCATCGTGACGGGCGAGGCGGGCTACCACGTGGCACAGGACCTCGCTCTGCGCGGTCTGCCGGTGATCTTGCTCGGCCACGACCGCTCCGAGGAGCCGTTCGTGGATATATTGATGAACTCTGCAGTTGACGCCGGGGTTAAACCCCGTCATGCGATTAAAATACTGAACCCTTGCCAATGGTGGACTGTGACAAAAGGAGAGAACTTATGAGCGCCGGCGCTACGCTACTCAAGCTGCAACAGATCGATTTGGAGCTCGCCCGCAATAAGAGCGAACTTGCCAATATGCCGGAGCTCAAGGAGCTCGCCTCAAAGCGCAAAACCTATGTAAAGCTTAAGTCCGAGATGACCAAGCTCTATGCTCAGCGCAAGGACCTCGACATTGAGCTGGACGATCTCAACACCACCGAGATCCAGACCAACAACGCCATCGAGGCCGCCAAGAAACGCCACGTTGACGGATCTGACTACCGCGAGGTTCAGGACCTGGAGAACGAGCTCGCCACCCTGGCCAAACGCCTGGACAAGATCGAGCACACCCGCAAGGACGTCGTCGTCGCCCATAAGGAGGCACTCGACCGCGAGACCCGCGCGCAGGCCATCATCGCCAAGTTCGAAGAGGGCGTGAAGGCCGATACCAAGGCCGCCCGCGCCAAGGCAGCCGACCTGCAGGCTCAGATCGAAGCCGCCACTAAGGAGCGCACCGCGCTTGCCGCCACGCTTCCGACTGACGTGCTCACCGACTACGAGCGCCTGCTCAAGCAGTTCCGCGGCCTGGCCGTCGAGACCATCAAGGGCAACATCCCCACGGTCTGCCACACCGCGCTGCAGGCGTCGTCCATGAGCGACCTCAACCATGACGGCAGTGAGATTACGCACTGCCCGTATTGCCACCGCCTGCTCGTGCTCCCCAGCAAGGAAGCCTAACGATGACGGCGGCACCCAACAATTCAATGCAACTTGAGGGAAAAACGATCCTGCTGGGCATTACCGGCGGGATCGCCGCCTATAAGTCGTGCAATATCGTGCGCCTGCTGCAAAAGCGCGGCGCACGTGTCAAAGTCGTTATGAGCGAGCATGCTACCGAGTTTGTGGGCCCGCTCACCTTCCGCGCGCTCACCAATGAGCCGGTCGCGGTTGGGCTATTCGACGACCCGTCTGACCCCATCCACCATATCTCGCTTGCGCAGGAGCCCGATCTGGTGGTCGTGGCGCCCGCGACGGCCAATATCATCGCCAAGATGGCCAACGGCATCGCCGACGACCTCATCTCCACCACGCTGCTTGCGACGCCGCGGCCCGTCGTGATCGCGCCGGCCATGAACAATGGCATGTGGAAGGCGCCGGCGACGCAGGCCAACATGGCCACGTTGCGCGACCGCGGCGTTCACGTGGTGGGACCCGGCAGCGGCTACCTTGCGTGCGGCGACGTGGACACGGGCCGCATGAGCGAGCCCGAGGACATCGTCGAGGCTGTCTGTGAGGTGCTCAACCCCGTGCCGCAAGACCTGACGGGCAAGCGCATCGTCATCACCGCCGGCCCCACGCACGAGCCGATCGACCCGGTGCGATTCATTGGCAACCGTTCTTCGGGCAAGATGGGTATCGCCCTGGCGGGGGAGGCCGCACGTCGCGGTGCCGCCGTCACGCTCGTGCTGGGACCGGCATCGCTCGACGTTCCCCGCGGTGTGGAGTGCGTGCACGTACAGACCGCCTCAGAAATGCTCAAGGCAGCGCTGAGCGCCTTCCAGACGGCCGACGCGGCCATTTGCGCCGCCGCCGTCGCCGACTACACGCCGGCGGCCCCGGCGGACCATAAGCTCAAAAAGGCCAACGAGCGCCTGGATCGAATCGAGCTCGTCGAGACCGTTGACATCTTGGCCGAACTTTCACGCCAAAAGGGCGATCGCCTCGTAATCGGCTTTGCAGCCGAGACTGATAACGTCGTCGAGTACGCCGAGCGCAAATTGACCCGCAAAGGCTGCGATGCCATTATCGCCAACGATGTCTCACGCGCCGATTCGGGCTTTGGAACCGACACCAACAAGGCTTGGATCGTGAGCATAGCGGGTACGCAAGAACTACCCGTACTAACAAAACCCCAGCTCGCAGATACAATTTTGGACTTGCTTCAAAATTTGTAAAAAAGTTCTTGCACAAGGACAAAGTTTCGGGTTAATATACTCCCTGTTGCGAGCGAGAGCAGAGCAACAAACAAAAGCTTCGGGACGTGGCGCAGCTTGGTAGCGCACTTGACTGG
>DAWCEJ010000248.1:0-5375 GCA_052274955.1 Collinsella sp. | reverse complement strand
CTTAAAGAACGAGTTATCTAACATACCGCAGGAGTGCAAGATCGTCATGACGAACTCGAGCGTAGGGATCTTATTAACAGGGTGCTCGTCGACGGAGATGCCGCGCACGTTGTCGACGACCGTGATGGAGTTGTCGGCGTGGACCGTCACCTGGATCTCGGTGCAGAAACCGGCCATGGCCTCGTCGACGGAGTTGTCAACGATCTCCCACACCAGGTGATGCAGACCGCTGGCGCTCGTCGAGCCGATATACATGCCCGGGCGCTTACGAACGGCCTCGAGACCTTCGAGAATCTTAATCTCGCCGCCATCGTAATCGTTTTCGTTTGCCACACGTCCTCCTTCAGTCAAGAAAATGTGTACAGCCTTACTAGTTTATCGTAAAAAAATACCCTCGGGAACGAGGGTATTTGGCTCTACAAGGCCACCAGATGCGATTTAAGGCTCTTTTTTGCTTTCTACGCCCTTGGCCCACTCGGCACTGGCTCTCATGGCATTCTCGAGGGCCTCGCGCAGTTTTTGGTCTTCGATGGGCGCCACTTGGCGCTCAATCTCGGTGCGCTCGGCCTCACTTAGGTCGGCGTGCGGGGCCGGCGGGCGCTCGGTCGTCGCCGGGCGCAGGCGCTGCTTGGCGGCGGGCGGCGTGTGACCCGGCGCGGTGGTTTTGAACACCAGGCCGTCCACATGCGCACCGGCGCGCTCCATGCGCGCGCGGATGATCTCGCGCAACAGCGTCATTTCCTGCGTCCACGAGGGCGAATCGAGATATACCAGCAGCTCATTGGACTCGGGCAGGTAGCGCAAGCCCGTCACATGCCGCCCCTCGCGCGTGCCCGAGCACACCGCGTTCCACGCGCGATAGACCGCGCGCGACTCCTCGGCAGCCTCCATCTGCGCGCGGCGCTCAGGTGTCGCGGCCGCCAGGATGCGCTGACGCTCTGCGTTCAAAAATCCACTGAAGGCAACCGTTTCGCTCTCGCGCTCGTAATTAGCACGTCTCACCCATGCTCACCACCTTGGCTCGATCAAGCAGGTCATCGGTAAAATACCCCAGGTTGGTCGTGGTTATGACCGTCTGGATATCATCGCCGATCAGCCGCAGAAAAGCACCGCGGCGTTCGCCGTCGAGTTCGCTCATCACGTCGTCCAAAAGCAGCAACGGGGCGGTGCCCAGGACATCGCGAGCCACGGCCACCTCCGCCACCTTCCAGGCCAGAACCAACGTTCGCTGCTGACCTTGGCTGGCAAATGAACGGGCGGAGCGACCCGCCACGGTAAACTCAATCTCATCGCGATGCGGTCCCACCAACGTCACGCCGCGGCGAATTTCCTCGTCGGCGTGCTCATCAAGGGCAGCCAGCATGCGCTCGTACGCCCAGCCCTTCAGCTCTTCGCGATCATCGACCTGGGGCAAATCCCCCAGCGTGGACGTATAGGTCACGTTGGCAGCCTCACCGGATGCCACTTGCCCGTAGGCAGTGTGCACATGGCCCGCCAGCCGGTCGAGCAGGGCCAACCGGTGCACAAGCAGGGCCGAGCCCGCGCGGGCAATCGAATCGTTCCACGCGCCGAGCATCTCGCGACAGCACCAGGTCTCCTTGAGCAGGGCGTTACGCTGGGTCACGCAGCGTCCATAGGTGCTCGCAAGATCGGCATAACGTGCGCTCAGCTGCATGCCAAAGTCATCGAGGGCGGCGCGGCGCACACTGGCGCCTCGCTTAACCATGTCCAGATGGTCGGGGCAAAACAGCACGCTCGGCAGAGCCCCGCGCACACCGGCGGCAGAGCACCTCTTGCCGTTGCGGCTAAACGAGCGCTTACCGTCCTCCACGCTCAATCCCATATCAAGCACGCGGCCGTCGCCCTCGAGCCTCAGCTCGACCTTGCACGAGCCCACGCCATCATGGACGAGCTCGGCTGCGGTCGGATGCCTAAACGAGGCGCCGCTCGTCAGCAGCTGCAGCGCCTCTATGAGATTGGTCTTTCCCGCCGCGTTGGGTCCCGCAAGTATCGTCACGCCCTCGTCCAGGGCAAGGCGATAACTATCGAAGCTGCGGTAGTGCGCGACGGAAAGATCGCGGGCGAACATGGTCATAGGGCGGTTGCTAGATGCGGACCGGCATAACCAGGTACAGGTAGTTGATCTTGTCGTAGGACTTGAAGATGCCCGCCTGCGAGTAGCTCTTGAGCTCCAGCGTGATCTCCTTCTCCTTGGACAGGGCATTGAGGCAGCCGAAGATGTAGTGGTAGTTGAAGGCGATGGTGCCCGACTCGCCCTCGGCCTCGACATCGATCGTCTCCTGTGCAAGGTCCTGGTCATTGGAAATGGAGGACAGGCCCATCTGCCCGTTCTCGACATCGATCTCGAACTTGACGGCGGGGTTGGCGCTCGCGATAACGGCCACGCGCTTGAGGGCGGCGTTAAAGGCGGCGACGTCAATCTTGACGCTCGTCACGCACGAATCGGGGATGAGCTGCTTGTAGTTGGGGTACACGCCCTCGATACGACGCGACACGTAGGTGGTGTTGCCGGCCTCAAAGACGACCTGGGTGTCGGTAGCCCCGATCATGATGGTCGCCTGGCTGGCCATGATGTTCAGTGCGTCGTTAAAGGCGTCAGCCGGAACGTTGAGCTCAAAGGAGCCCTCGAGGGTCGAGGTCTCGACCTGCGTATCGCACACGGCCAAGCGGAAGGAATCGGTCGCCACCAGGCGCACGGTGTTGTTCTCGACCTTCATGTGCACGCCGCCCAGGATGGGGCGAGCCTTGTCGGTCGAGGTGACGCGCCACACGCGGCCGACCATCTCGGACAAGATATCGGTCGGCAGCTCCACGGCACTCTCGATGGCATAGGCCGGAAACTCAGGGAAGTCATTGGCATCGAGCGTGTTCAGGCGGAACGAGCTCTTCTCGCAACTGATCAGCACCTGGCGCTCGGACAGCTCAAAGGTGACCGGGGCATCGGGGAGAGTCTTGGTGATATTGGAGAGCATCTTACAGGGGATAACCATCTCGCCCTCTTCTTCGACATGCGCCGCGATGCGATGACGGATCGAGATGGTGTAGTTAGAGGTCTGGAATTCCAAGATGCCGTCTTGCGCCTTGACGAGCACGCCCGACAGGATGGGAAGGGTGGATGCCGAAGCGACACCCTTCATAACGACGCCGATGGCTTGTGTAAGCGAGCTCTGGCTGACGGTGAACTTCATCTTTTAATACCTTTCTATAGATATAAATATCTTAATAATAGTAATAGCACTGACGAAACTGTTGATTACTCACAAAGACGCAGGTCAGACCCAGAAAGAGAATCGACAGCAACCTGTGTGCAACAGGGGTGGTTTTCCACGTTCAAAACCTGCGCAAAACTTTTCATCACCGCGGATTGGGTTTTAGACACCTTATGCCCGTGGTTTCGACAAGTTTTCAACAGGTGTCTCTATTTCCCTACGAGCGTAGTGTAATTTTATCGCGCAGCGACTTGAGGTCTTCGGTGACGGTGCGGTCTTCCTGGATCATCTTCTGGACCTTTTTGTAACTCGTGCTGACGGTCGAGTGGTTGCGGTTGCCAAATTCGGCGCCTACCGCCGTGGTCGTCATCTCGCACATTTCGATGGCCAGGTAGATAGCGATATGGCGTGCTTTGGCGATATTGGCGTTGCGACGCGGGCCGATGAGCTCCTCGTGCGTCACGCCGTACTGCTCTTCGATGACGGACTGAACCGTTTGCACGTTGATCTTTTTGGCCGATGTGTCGAAGTACTGGCTGGCGATGGCGTCGATATCGTCAAAGGTGAGCTCCCCGCCCTCGCGCTCGCGGTCGCCCGCCTCGCCGGCGCAGCGCTCGCAAAAGCTCTCGAGTTCGCGGATGTTGGTGCCCGAGACCTCGGCCATGTGTTTAAAGTGCTCGTCGGTCAGGTGTCCGCCGTCGCCCCCATAGGCCGCCAGCAGCGAGTCGTCGCCTGCCTCGGGAGCGGCGACGATGGTGTTCTCGTAATAGCGCTGCAAGATCTTGTATTTCATCTCGTAGCTGGGCTCTGCGACCAGGCAGAGCATGCCGGCGTTGAAGCGGCTGGTCAGACGCTCGTCCATGCTCAGGTCCTTGGGGGCACGGTCTGCCGCGATGACGACCTTCTTGTTGTTGCGGATGAACTCGTCCATGAGCTGGAAAAAGTAATCCACGCTCGCGCGCTTGCCGATGATGTTTTGGATGTCATCGATGATGAGCACGTCCACGCCGTGGTACGCCTGCATGATGGGGGCGTTGCTCTTCTTTTGGCGGTCGAACTCGGTCATCAGGTCGTCCAGATATGCCTGGGAGTTGGCATACTTGACCTTGATCTCGGGCGACTTCTCGGCGAGCTCGTTTTTGATGGCAAGCAGCAGGTGCGTCTTGCCCAGGCCCGATTTGCCGTAGATGAACAGTGATGTGCATGTGCCGCGCTCGTCCGCGAGGGCGGCAAACTTGAGTGCCGAGCGATAGGCATGGCTGTTTTCGGGGCCGTAGACAAAGTTCTCAAAGGTAAATTTTGAGTTCGCGGCGAGCGGGGCTCCATCCGTATTCTGCTCGGCCGGCACGGTCGGCGCCGGTATGGGTGAAGCGGGGGTCGCAGCTTGCGTGGATTTAGTCGGCGCTCCGCCCTTCATCTGGTTCATCATGCGACGAAAATCATCGGCCGAGAGCGTGTTCTTGATTGCAATGCCCGAATCCGCGCCCGCCGCTGCGTCGTGAGCGATAGGCATGTGCGTGACGGGTGCGTTCGTTGACGTCGCCGCCGCGGTCGGCAACGGTGCCATGGTTTCACGGGAAACATCGCTGTGCTGGTGCTCGATTGTCGGCACGTCGCCTGCGGAGGTCG
Source organism: Collinsella sp. (assembly GCA_052274955.1). Taxonomy (GTDB): domain Bacteria; phylum Actinomycetota; class Coriobacteriia; order Coriobacteriales; family Coriobacteriaceae; genus Collinsella. The sequence continues at coordinate 516 of DAWCEJ010000248.1, read as the reverse complement.
GTGCCGCCGGGGAAGCGGCGGGAGCCGTGGCGGGCACCGTCGCGGCAGCAGATTCGGCCGTTGCGCCTTGCGGTGCCACGATGTCGAGCGCGATCGGAGCAAAGGCGATTTCTTCCAGATAGGCCTCAATAGTCGGCTGATGCTTTTTGAGCTGCGCGATGGCAAAGCGCGAGGGGGCCTCGATCGTGAGCGTATCTTCGGTCAGGCTTATGGCGCGCGATTGCCCCAGCATGTTGATGAGGCGTGCATCTTGGCCGTCGCGCTGGCAAAAGGCGATGGCATCCCCCAGGATGATGCTTGCTTCCTCGTCCACTGTCTCTCCCGTTCTTTAGCTCTGAGCTCGCACGCGAGCGGCGCCGAGTTCGGTCAGATGGTATTTCTGGCCATGCTTGATGACCAAGCCGGCCTGCGCCAAGTCATTGAGCGTGCGTGACCAAGTGGGGGCCGAGTTTCCAAACGCCCTCGCCAGATCGGTTGCACCGCACGCTTGATTTTGCGCCAGATAGCCCAGCGCGG
>DAWCEJ010000247.1:0-2266 GCA_052274955.1 Collinsella sp. | reverse complement strand
CCTTAGCAAACAAAACGAATACATGGGCGCCATTCATGTCGGCACCCAACCGTCCGTTATTGTCCCACATGCGACATAGTCCACAGCATTCCAATGCAAAGCACCGCCATCAATCCCGTGCACACGGCAGCGATCACAGAATCACTCATGCGTCTTCCCAACGACCGCGGCTCGCGCGCCTGCTCTGCTCCGTACATCATGGCTCCTCCTTCGGTCCAGCCCTTACCATGGCCTCATCATCGCAGCGCCGCGCATACGCTGCCATCGATTTGGCTTACGCCCAGCTTTCCTTTTTGAAAGGTTGGAGCGCGCAGGCTTCAAAGCGCTTTCATGCGCATGCACGCCGACGTTGAACTACAATGTGCTTCACGATATGTGCCGTAACCTGGGTGCGACAGATTCTCCGCGCCCGCATCGAAAGGACCAGTCATGAGCGCCGCTCGCAAGACACTCAAAATCCTTGCCCTGATTTATTTTGTTCTGGGCATCGCCAGCCTCGTAATCGGAATCGCCGGCATCGCGACCGGCAAGCTCGAGTCCACTTACGGATCGAACGCCGTGCTCGCCGCCGTCGTGATTATCGCCAAGGGCCTCATCGACCTTGCCGCAGGCGTTGCAGGCATCAAGGGCGCTAACAAGCCCTCGCAGGTGGACGGCGCGTTTAAGCTCGGTATTGTTGCCGCAGTCGCCACGCTCCTCCAAGCCGTGCTCACGCTTCCCGCACTTGGCGGCGACGCCATCAACTTTGGCGCCTTTGTCATCGTGGTGTACGACCTGTTCTTTATTCAGCAGGCACACGCCGTCAAGGCCGAGAACAAGGATCGCCTGTAGGCACCTGTCTCCCATAGCCCCTGCAATCAAGCAGCTAAAAAGGGCCGATCGCGTAACATCGCGGGCGGCCCTTTGCGTTTGCCCAGATAAAACCTGCCAAAATAAACCTGTCCCTTTTTGGCAGGTTAGTGGCGGTATTCGGCGATGATAAAGTCGATGTCCGTTTGGAGCGAGTCCAGGTTTGCCAGGCGCTCTTTGTCTGCCGGGCGCGTGCGGTAATAGTAGGGCGTCATCTGGAACACGGCCTCGATGTCCGCCTGTGTCTGGAGGGTGATGGAAGCTGTCACACGCTGCGTGTCAACCAACTTAAGCTCGGTCGTTTGCGGCAGCTTTTCGTCGTTGAGATACGGCGTGTCGTAGAGCACTTCCTTGAGCCCAAAGAGATGTCGGGCACCCGGGACCACGGTGTAGAACGAGCCCTCGGGCGCCAGTACGCGAGCGAACTCACGCTCGTTAAAGGGAGCAAAGAGCTCGGTCACCATGTCGAAGGCGCCATCTGCCACAGGGATGTCTTTCATGTTGGCGACGAAATACGTCGCGCCGCCACGCTTGGCAGCCAGGCGCACCATTTCCTTGCCCAGGTCAAAACCGTAGGCATCAATGTTCGGCACAGATCCCATAGCGCTCGTGTAGTAGCCCTCGCCACAGCAGATGTCGAGCAAAGTCAGCGGCTTGTCCGTGGACGCCCCGTGCTCAGCCGCTCGATTGCGCACCAGCTCGACCATCGCATCGCGCAACGGCGCATAGTAGTCGCGGTTCAAAAAATCACGACGGCTGCGGGCCTGCGACTTGGGATCGCCCATGGAGTCGCCGCTCTTGGACGAGCGCAACAGGTACAGATAACCCTCGCGCGCACGATCGAACCGGTGCCCGCCTGCGCATACAGCCCCACGCTCGTCGCCCACCAACGGCTCATGGCAAACGGGACACAACAACATGGCAACTCCTTAGCACGGACAACACAACGCCCACCATTGTCTCACGCCTCCCCCACCTAGTCATTGGGGACGTTCTTAAACGACTAGTCATTCAAGAACGTCCCCAATGACTAGTCTATGTGCTGACAGAAAAGAAACGTTCCCCCCAAGTACCGGCTGATCGCATTAGGAGTATCATCGTCTGCGCAAATAAGCATTGAAGCGCATATAAGAGATTGAGAGCGTATGGCTGATACCGCATCTAAGCACATTGACATGACCACTGGCTCGCTGTGGCGCAACATCCCCCTGTTCGCCTTTCCCGTTGCCGCAACGAGCATCCTCGAGCAACTGTCGAACCTTATCGCCACGGTCATTATCGGCAACTTCTCGGGCGACCAGGGAACCCTTGCCATGGCCGCCGTCGGCTCCAACGTTCCGCTCACCAGCCTGATGATTAACCTGTTTATCGGCCTGTCGCTTGGCTCCAACGTGGTTATCGCCAACGCCATCGGCCG
>DAWCEJ010000246.1:0-20905 GCA_052274955.1 Collinsella sp. | reverse complement strand
ACCCGCGGCAGCGACCAGCACCGCCTCGCGCTTGCAGGCCCCTGCGATCTTGCGTGCATCCGCCCGATCAAAACCCGTCGCGACAAATACACTCAGGGCGCACAGGCAAGCCGCAGCTGCAACCGGGGCGCTCATAGCTCCACCCGCATAATGCGCCGGACAACCACCAGGGCAACGGCGTTGAGGGCAAGACCCAGCACCACAGCGCCCGCGCCGGCAGGCGTCGCAAGACCGCGACGAAAATCTGCCGAAAGCAGCGCCAACACCGCGCACATGCCCGCCGGCATCGCCGCGACCATATGCGCAGACATGCGAGCCTGCGACGTCTTAACATCCAGGCGGCGCTTGAGCTCAATGCGCTCCCCCACCATGCTCGACGCCTCGGACAGTAAGTCGGCAAGCGGAGCGCCGGTGCGCTGAGACACCTTAAGCGCCAAGGTCACAAGCGAAAGACCGGGGGCGTCGATACGTACGAGCAAGTCATCGAGCGCGTCGGTCGCCGAGATGCCGCAATCGATCGCCGCCGCCACCCGCAAAAACTCGGTATGCACTGGCTCTTGCGCATGAGCGCCCACAAAGCGCATGCCCTGGGCCAGCGAATGTCCCGAGGCAAGCGACATGGAAAGTGCGGTAAACGCCTCGGGCATTGCCTCTTCTGCATCGTGTTGCTCGCGCCGGCTCTCAAAGCCATCCCGAGCGGCACCAACGGCAAACGGAGCAACAAGTCCCAAGGCAAATCCGAGGGGCGATAACGACACCATCGTTAGTAAAACGCAGCAGACACCGCTCGATAGCAGCAGAAACGCCAAACGTCCCGAAGCATCTTCGATCACGAGGCCAAGGCGATGCGCCGGAGCCAGCGATGCCCACGAACGGGCGATCTTTTTCAGCAGATCGTTTTCCACCAGCTCACGCGGCAGCTTCTCTGCCACCGTCTCGAGCGCCTGACGTGCCAGCTCCGCCGGCGGTACCTGCGGCACACGAGGTTCCGCCCCGCACGCCGTCGCGACAGAAAGCCCTGCCAAGCCCCCTACGACGAGGGGCACAGTGATCTCCATTCGTCCACCTCCTCTTGTGTGAGCGTCCCCGACCGCAGGCCTTCTGCGATAAACGGCGGCTCGCGGTCAAGCGTCCAGGTGCGCTCGGCGGCATCGAACGTCACATAGCGCTCGAGCTCTACGCCGCCCGATGCGGCGCGTCGCACCCCCGAATACGAGGAGACGAAACGCCTGCCATCGGCGTGACGCTCGGACATCACGATGCCGTCGAGCGCCATGGCAATCTGCTCCTCGATGAGCTCGCTCGGCAGATCGATGCCATAACGTGCAAGCAACGTCAGACGCACCACGGTCTCCTGTTCTGAACCCGCATGAAGTGTGGTGAGCGACCCGTCGTGGCCCGTGTTCATGGCCTGCAACATGTCGCAGCACTCGGCACCGCGCACCTCGCCCACCACGATGCGGTCGGGGCGCATGCGCAGGGCATTAGTTACCAGGTCGCGGATCGTCACCGCGCCCTCGCCCTCAATTGAAGCCTCGCGCGCCTCTAGGCGCACCACGTGCGGATGATGTGCAAACTTGAGCTCGGCAGAGTCCTCGATCGTCACGATGCGCTCGCCGGTGGAAATCTCACATGACAACGCGTTGAGCAGGGTGGTCTTACCAGATCCCGTGCCTCCCGCAACCGCCAGGTCCTGTCGCAGCGACACCGCGCACGACAGCAGCTGCGCATACCAAAGCGGCAGCGATCCCAACCCCACGAGCTCGTCCAGCGAGCAGATACGGTCCGAGAACTTTCGGATGGTGAGAATCGGTCCGTCAATCGCCACAGGCGGAATCACCGCGTTGACGCGATAGCCCGTTTTGAGGCGAGCGTTGACGATGGGGCTGCGCTCGTCGATACGGCGGCCAAGTGGCGAGATAATGCGGTCGATAAGCACACGGATCTGCTCATCATCCTCAAACGCATGCTCGATGGGGTACAAGACGCCGCCGCGTTCAAAGAAAGCCGAGCGGCAGCCGTTGATCATGATCTCGGTAACGGTGTCGTCCTCGATGAGCGGCTGCAACGGCCCCAAGCCCACCACGTCATCCAAAATCTCGTCGATGATGGTCTCGCGCTCGGACGTCGCGAGATCGGTCGGCTCCTCAACATTGAGCGCCGCCTCCACCGCAGGACGCAATTCCGAGCGGGCAAGTGCCGGGTCGATATAGGCGCTGATACGCGCCACTTCGTCGTAACCCATGCGGTCCATCACGGCGCGCTTGGTGCGTCGTTTCACGGCGCGGCGACGCCCCGCATCTACAGGCGCTGCCGCCGCCGCAGCGCCGGCAGCCTTAATCCTCGTTTGCAGGCTCATCGCTGATCACCCTCGCGCGACCAGGGAAGGCGGATACGCGGGCGTTCGGTACGCGTTGCACGGTCGGCGACCATATCGCTCCAAGGGCCGACGGCGCACCCCAGTTCCACGAGCATCTCGCGCGTGGCCTCGCGCATGCTAGTCGCAAAAGCGCTGGTCTGCCCCACCGCCTCGTCAGCGCGCCCAAACGCCATGAGCGCGGCGAGATCCTGCCCGCCATCGGCGATACGAATCTTGGAGCTCAACGCACAGGCAATCTCAAAGCGCATGGCGACGTCCTCGTCTGCCCCGCGCGCACCGAACCGGTTGAACACGGCGCTCATGCGCGTGCGCGGCACACCTACTCGACTTGCCAGTTCGATGACGCGCGACGCCGATGTCGCGGACGACACCGCCGCATCGCCAACGACCAGGCAACGGTCGCTCGCCGCCACCGCAGCCGCCACGGCGTCGCCCCAAAAGACCGAGGTATCGATAAAGACCACGTCGGATTCGCGACGCAGAACATCAAGCAGTAGCTCCACCGGACGCGCCATGAGCTCGGCTTGCTCGGGCGCCGCGACGGGACCCCAGAGCGTAACGCCCGGCGCCACGCGCATCGATGTGGCTACGATATCCGGCTCGGTGAGCGTGCCCGCCGCCGACGGCTCGATAAGTGCCGCCATATCGCGCGGAGCATCGACGCCTAACAAGTCGTAAAGGTTTCCAAACATCAGGTCCAGGTCGAGCACGGCGGCACGCAAGCCCAACAGCGACGATGTGTGTGCCATGGTGGCAACGATCGTCGACTTGCCGCAACCGCCCGAACCCGAAATAGCGCAGATGACCGGAGCTCGGTGCGGCGGAGCGGCAGCGTCTGCCGGCGGCATCGGAGGCGGCGGGGCGGGCGTCGGTGGCAGCGCCCCCGTCTCCGATGCCGCAACCACACGCTGCGTCCAAGCCGGCATGGCAGCTTGTTCGGTCTGCGAAGCAAGCTCGTTCTGTGCAATCTGCTCATGCTGCATTAGCGACAACTCGCCGCACCCGGCAAAGCCCTCAACTTCGTCAAGTTCATCCGCCAGATTCACGCCGTGCACGTATCCCATATCTACAGCCGGGGAGTCGCCAGCATGCTGCGCCGGTCCTCCAGCGTCATCGTATACAAGGGGGTTCCGGGGGCGCCGACCATGCTCGGCTTCCGCTTTTCCATAATCATCAACACGCGGGCCTCTTGTAGCGCGAGGCGCCCCGGGTTCCCTATCAACAAAAGCATCGGGCTCAATCGTCATGCGCCGATCGGAATCAACCGCTCCCTCGCCCGCGCGCCCGTTGCCGCATATACTGTGCGCAGCGATGACCTCGGTCGCCCCCGCGCGAAACAGCCCCTCGATATCCGACGGATCGAGCGCTTCTATCAACACGACCACGCGACTCACGCGGCCTTCGGCCGTCAGGCGCGCAACAGTCTTGCGCACATCTTCGGTATCAAACAGAGACGCCGCGATGATGGCAGCCCCGCGGCGCGACGGAAACGCCCGCGCCATGGAAATCAGCCCGTCCAGGTCACCCACGCGAAGCACCTGTGCACCCACATCACGGCCCTCGACTTCCCGCTGCAACAGCCCGTAATCGCCACACGCGCAGCACGCAAGCCAGATCGCCTTCATCACTCGTCGCCTCCGCTCTTTTTGCCGCGCGCCGTGGCGGGAATCGTCAAGCTGACCGTTCCCTTGCCCGAGGCTCCCAGCAGTTCCTTGACGTCTTCGGGGTCAGCCGCCAGCGTCACCCATTCGATCTTGCCCTCGCGCGTGGCACCGGAATCCTCACTGGTATCGATCACGTACGCGCCGCACAGCCGATCGGTCACGCCGTCTTTTTGCACATACACATCCACGTAGCTGCCCACGCCCGCAGCACCGCCGACCGAGTGCTCGGCATCGACCGCCACCGAAACGGCGACCTTGCCCTTAGGCACCTCGAGCTTGTGGCTCTCGGCCTTGGTGTAGACATTGCAGATCACGGCGTTTTTGGGAATACGCGAAGTCGTCACGTCGCCGCGCACCTGGCGCAGCTCGGTCGCCGCGTCACGCGGCAGCAGGCTCGTCAGCCATTCCTGGGTTATGACATTGGTCTCATCGAGGGTCTCGCCCACATCGATATCGCGCGCCGCGACGCATACCTCGACGCGATCGCCACCGTACTTGGCCAAGGTCTCAGCCTGGACCTGTTCGGCTCGTGAGCGGATCGACGAGCCGTAAGCCATGCAGAGCAGCGCAGCGAGCACGCCCGCGACCAGACTGATGGCGATGCGCTTGCTCTTGTTCACGGCCGCTCCTCTCATGGCAGTGCCGGGCGAATGCCCGTACCACCATTGTCTGGGCGGTCAGAGCGCAAAGCGGCGCAATCGCGATCTTGGTTTTCGATGTCAAACCAATCGCTGACCAAAAGCTGACCAGCCCGTCAAGCTCGTGGCAAGGTTTTGGTCGGCACGTCAGCAAACTGCATGTTTCGAGGCTTTTCCGCAGCAAAAAAGCCGTCTCCCGAACAGTTGGGAAACGGCTGTCATAGGAAAAATCAATTACAGATGGACATCGGGATCGAGCATTTGAGCGCTCACGCGCATGGATGACGCCAGGTTTTGGAACGTTTCCAGACGCAGGCTGTCAATCTGCCCGGCGTCCTCGGCCTCGCGAACGGCGCAACCCGGCTCATGGACATGCGTGCAATCGCCAAACCGGCACGCACGCGATGCCTCGACAATCTCGGGAAAGGCGCGCGCCAGACCCCGCTCATGTCCCACGAGCGGCAAACTGCGCAGACCCGGGGCATCGGCGATCACGCCGGCGTCGCCCGGCAGCGCCACCATCACGCGCGCGACGGTAGTGTGACGACCCTGGTCGTCGCGTTCGCGCACACCGCCGGTCGCCAACGTATCGTGGCCCAGCAGTGCATTGAGCAGCGTCGACTTGCCGGCACCCGACTCGCCCAAGATCATGGCGCAGCTTCCGGCGGGCACGCAAGCGCGCACCTCGTCCAGGCCGCGGCCTTCGGCAGAAGACGTCACGATCACGCGCACATCCGGACCCACCAGGCGGCGCACGCGGTCCAGATCGCGCTCGAGTTCCTCGGCATCGCAGCGGTCAGCTTTGGTGAGTACCACCACCGGTTCGGCATCGCAGTCGAGCGCCAACACCAGCGAGCGCGCCACACGGTCGAGCAGCACCTCGCCGGCACCGAGCGCCTGCACGATTAGCACGCTATCCACGTTGGAGCAGAGCACCTGGCGCTCTCCGCGGGCACGGCCGCGCCAACGCTCAAAGCTCGTACGGCGCGGCAGTACGCATTCAATCACGCCCATATCGTGCCCGGGAGCGCGGCGCACCGCCACACGATCGCCCACGGCAGGCAGCAGGACCTCGTCCCCACCGCGCGACTTGGCAAATCCCACGGCATGCTCGGCGCGGAAGGTATCGTCGGCAGTCGCCACCAGCGGAAACCCCCGATCCACGCGCACCACGGCGCCAAGCTGCATCTGCTCGGGCTCCTCGGCATGTGCGCAGAAATCATCAAAGGCAGCCTGCTGAGCTTCATCGACCGGCAGGTCATCAAACGCCGGAACATCCTGCAGCGCGTCGAGTCCCGGCACGCTTGCCAGCAGCTCCTCAGCAGATGCGGGAGCCTCGGTCGCGAGCTTCCGACGACGATCACGCTTAGCCCGCGCCCCCGTCGTCTTTTTCTTCGCTTTAGCCTTAGCCTTGCCCACAGATGCCTCCCAGCACAAAACCACACAACTGAGCAGGTATTTTACCCACAAAAAAGAGTCGGTCGAGCAAACGCTCGACCGACTCACATACTTTCCCTCAGCCAATGATCCCGAGAGGTTATCCGAAGGCCCGCCCGCCGGGAGGGGTTTCTTCCGAGCGATCCCGCAGCGCGAAGCGCGAGGACCAGCGAGGAAGAAACCCCGCAGGCGGTCGGGCCGGTGGGAAGGATGGCCTTTCGACCTACTCCTTCTCGACCGCGCGCATGATCGCCTTGTAGATCTCCATCAGCGGGATGATCAGGAAGGCCAGGCCCAGGGCAGCGACAACGCCCTTGAACTCAAGCGTCACGGGGCCAAAGAACATCTCGGCAAGCGTCGGCTGCACGGTTACGATCACCGTCAGCACCAGCGCCAGCGCGGCGGAAGCCCACAGCCACTTGTTCTGCTTCTTCATGGTGAACAGCGACGCACGACGGCTGCGCATATTGAAGCAGTGGAAAATCTCAACCATGTTGAGCGTGATGAACGCCATCATCACGCCTTCCTCGTCGGCATTGCCGGCGATCATATCGGCGATATGGATGTAGCCCATGTCAAAGTACACGCCCACAAAGAAGCTCGCCAGAACCAGCACGGTGATGATTAGGCCCTGGACCACACAGTCCAGACCCATATGTCCGGCAAAGACACCGTCCTTGGCGTTGCGCGGCTTGCGCTTCATGATGTCGCCCTCGGCATCCTCCATGCCCAGCGCGAGCGCGGGGAAGCAGTCGGTGACCAGGTTCACCCACAGCAGCTGCACCGGCTGGAAGATGGTAAAGCCGATGAGCGTGGCGATAAACACCGAGAACACCTCGGCAAGGTTGGCCGAAAGCAGGAACTGGATGACCTTGCGGATGTTGTCGTAGATGCGACGGCCCTCTTCGCAGGCACCGATGATGGTGGCAAAGTTATCGTCGGCGAGCACCATGTCGGCGACGTTCTTGGTGACGTCGGTACCAGTAATGCCCATGCCCACGCCGATGTCGGCGCGCTTGATGGACGGGGCGTCGTTGACGCCGTCGCCCGTCATGGCCACGATCTGGTCGCGCGACTTCCAAGCCTCGACGATGCGTGTCTTGTGCTCGGGTTGGACGCGGGCGTACACGCCGTAGTCCTCGATGTGCGCGTCGAGCTCCTCGTCGCTCATGCGATCGAGGTCGGCACCGGTGATGGCATGGCTGCGATCGGTGACGATGCCCAGCTGCTTGGCGATGGCCACGGCGGTGTCGATGTGGTCGCCCGTGATCATGACGGTGCGAATGCCAGCGTCGTGGGCCTCGCGGATGGCTTCGGCGACCTCGGGGCGGACCGGGTCGATCATGCCGGACAGGCCGCAGAAGACCAAGTCGTGCTCGAGCGCAGCGGGGCTGCAGTCGCTCGGGACCTCGGTGTAGGTGCGGCTTGCCAGCGCCAGCACGCGCAGAGCCTCGTCGGCCATGGCCTTGTTGGCGGCCACGAGCTCGGCGCGACGCTCCTCGGTCAGCGGGACGACCTTTTCGCCCTCGTAGATATGGGTGCACAGGCCGATCACCACGTCGGGCGCGCCCTTGGTGTACTGCTCGTACTCGCCATCCAGGGTCTCGACGATCACGGACATCATCTTGCGGCCCGAGTCGAACGGGGCCTCGCCCACGCGCGGATGCTCGGCAGTCAGGCCGGTGAGGCCAGCCTTGCCGGCGTCGTTGACGAGCGCGCACTCGGTCGGCTCGCCCACGGCCTCGCCCAGCTCCTCGTCCCACTGGGCATCGGAGCAAAGGGCCATACCGGCCAGGAACTTCTCCTTAGGCGCAGCGAGCTCGTGCTTGACGACGGTCATCTTGTTCTGGGTAAGGGTACCGGTCTTGTCGGAGCAGATGGTCTGTGTGCAGCCAAGGGTCTCGACAGCAGAGAGCTTGCGGATAATCGCCTGGCGCTTGGCCATCTTGGTCACGCCAAGCGAAAGGACGATGGTCACGACGGCAACAAGGCCCTCGGGGATGGCGGCGACGGCGAGCGAGACGGCAACCATAAAGGTGTCGAGCAGGGCAGTCGGATCGGTAAGGACGTTGCCCACGCCGTGGCGGAGGATGTCAACGCCAAAGATGACGACGCAGATGACGATCACCATGATGGTGAGGATGCGGCTGAGCTCGGCGAGCTTCACCTGCAGCGGCGTGAGCTCTTCCTTGGCCTCGGCCAGGGCGCCGGCGATCTTGCCCATCTCGGTGTTCATGCCGGTGCCGACCACGACGGCGCGACCACGGCCGTACACGACGGTGGAGCCCATATAGCACATGTTCTTACGGTCGCCGAGCGGCACGTCGTCGGTGCCGGCGGCGAGCTCGATCACGTTGGCGTGCTTCTCTACGGGCACGGACTCGCCGGTGAGTGCGGCCTCCTCGATCTTCATCGTGGCGCTCTCGAGCACGCGGCAGTCGGCCGGGACGGAGTCGCCCGCCTCGAGCATGATTACATCGCCGGGAACGAGCTCGGCGCTCGGCAGGTGCACGAGTTTGCCGTCGCGCAGCACCTTGGACTGCGCCGCGCTCATCTCCTGCAGGGCCTCGAGGGCCTCCTCGCTCTTGGCTTCCTGGACCACGCCCAGCACCGAGTTGATGATAACGACGAACATGATAATGGCGACGTCGGCAAAGTCGGGCTCGCCCTTGACCATGCCCGTGAGCGCGCTGATAACGGCGGCAACGATCAGCATGATGACCATGGGGTCGGCCATCTGCTCAAAGAAACGCTTCCACAGCGGCGTCTTCTCGGCTTCCTCGAGCTTGTTAGGGCCTGTCTTGGCGAGGCGCGATGACGCCTCGTCGCTGCTCAGGCCGAGGTTCTCATCGACACCTTGGTCGCTGAGCACCTCCGCCGCGGCGGACAGGTATTCCTTTTGCATATAGAGTCCCCTCCTGGGATTCGGGCCACTCAGCAGATTGATGCCCGATCATAATTCCCAGGAGAAGGGCAAGGGCTCATCAAGGCTGCCGTGCTGAGCGGCAGTTGATAGTGGAGCTATGGTACCCCAAAGCGGCGCGTCTAGCCAAAACATTCCAATTGGAAACACGGCTCGAGTGCAACGGTGCAGACCGTGTGATGCTCAATGTTGGTAAAACGTTTTTTCTTCGGCACTTCGTCAAACTGAAATATCGCCCAGATAACAGCGGTTAGAGCGGTTGGTAAAGATTTTTCATATACCGTTTTTCCCGCAAAAAATGAACTTCTTAATCGGCATACGGTCGTTTTTTTGGGGTATTCGGTCGGTATTTCGTTATAATCAACTCGATTTTATTTCTTATGGTTTATCTATCAGCGCAAGACGATGTCAGATGGAGGTCTGAATGTACAAGCGCACTAAGATTGTATGCACCATGGGTCCCGCCTGCGATAGCGACGAGACCATCCGCGAGATGATCAAGGCGGGCATGAACGTCGCCCGTTTTAACTTCTCGCACGGCTCCTACGACGAGCACCACGGTCGCATCGAGCGCGTCCGTCGTATTTCCAAGGAGCTCGGTCTGCCCGTCGGCATCCTGCTCGACACCAAGGGCCCCGAGGTCCGCACCGGCCTTCTGGTCGACGGCAAGAAGGTTGCCGTCAAGACCGGCGACAAGATCGTCGTCACCGCTCGGCCCACGTCCGAGGATTTCCACGGCACCGCTGAGCACATCTCCCTCGACTACCTGGCTCTGCCCTCCGAGGTCGAGAAGGGCTCCCTCATCCTGATCGATGACGGCCTGGTTGCCCTCGAGGTCGAGTCCGTCAGTGGCCAGGACATGACCTGCGTCGTTAAGAACGACGGCCTGATCGGCGAGCGCAAGGGCGTCAACATGCCCAACGTCAACATCTCGCTGCCCGCTATCACCGAGCGCGATCGTCAGGACATCCTCTTTGGCCTGACCGAGAACATCGACTACATCGCCGCTTCCTTCATCCGTGACGGCGAGTCCGTCCGCGGCATCCGCGAGCTTTGCCGCGAGAACGGTGGCGAGCACGTGACGATCTTCCCGAAGATCGAGTGCGCCCTGGGCGTCGAGAACTTTGACGAGATCCTCGAGGCTTCCGACGGCATCATGGTCGCCCGTGGCGACCTGGGCATCGAGATCAAGCCCGAGCTCGTTCCCCACATCCAGAAGGAGATCATCGCCAAGTGCAACGCGGCTTACAAGCCCGTCATCACCGCTACGCAGATGCTCGACTCCATGCAGCAGAACCCGCGCCCGACGCGCGCCGAGGTTGCCGACGTTGCGAATGCCATCTACGACGGCACTGACGCCGTTATGCTCTCTGGCGAGTCCGCTGCCGGTAAGTACCCGGTCGAGGCCGTCAAGATGCAGGCCAGCATTGCTCTCGAGACCGAGAAGTACCTCCCGGCCCACGCTCCGCTCGAGGTTCCGGCCGATGCTCACGGCACCCGCGTCGTCAACAACGTTGTGGGTATGTCCGCTGTGAACATGGCCACCACCGTTGGCGCCAAGTGCATCACCGTGCCGACGACCACCGGTCGTACCGCTCGTCTGATCTCGCACTTCCGTCCCAACATGCCGATCTGCGCGTTCTCCCGCCACGAGTGGGCCGTCCAGCAGATGATCATGTACTGGGGCGTTATCCCGCACCAGGCCGAGATTACCCAGGGCACCGTCAACGGCACGATCGTCAAGGCGATTGAGACCGCTAAGGAGCTCGGCTACGTCGAGGCCGGCGATTTGACCGTCGCTACCGCCGGCGATCCCCGCATGAGCGTCCAGCTCGAGGACAAGGTCTCCTCGACCAACGTCGCTTACGTCGCTCAGGTGCGCTAAATCGCACTTGCAAGCATATTTGCATTGCAAAGGGCCCGGAAGGCAAAGCCTTCCGGGCCCTTTTTAGACCTTCTTCATATGCCGCTTCATCGATTTGTGATCAGTCGCGAGCCTTTCCGATACTGAGTGCACCATCGAAGATGCCCTGCGGCGGGAACTGTTGGTCAATTGGGATGAACTGTTCACCGTCAAGTCGGTCGGCTAGCAGCTAGTGATCAGAGGGACTGCGGAAACGTCAGAAGCGGCAACGCGAGCTGCAAATCCCGCCTCGGTCAGCTCGATGACCTCGGTAAACGTTGCGTCGAAGAACTCCTCGGTCAGCAGACGGTATGGCGGATGATCGGGCTCACCGGGGTTTTCGCGCACGATCTCGTGCATAACGCCAATGGTCTTGAGCACATACTCCTTCTGAATGGGATACTGCCCAAAACGCGTCGCTGCAGTATACAGGCGATCGGTCGCGCGCGGAATCGAAACAATGCCGAGCGTCTTGCCAAACCAGTCAAAGTCGCCTTGCTTTTTAATGCGGAATTCCTCGCACGGCTTGCCGCCGTGCGCCTCCAGGTACTGATTCACACGCGTATTCCATACGGTATCGGCCACCAGATGCGACCAGACACCCAGTGTCAAATCGAGCAACGACTGCGCCACGTCCTCGGACGCAAGCGAGAACTCACGAGCGCCGGGACCGACAACCGGCTCGGCATCCCTGTAGCACTGGGGATAGTGCACGCGATTCAGTCGCTCGCGCTCCTCGACAATCGAGGTAGCCTCGGCGGGTTCGCCCGCGGGTGCGCCTTTAAGCAGCGGCGCCACATAGGTATCCCAGAACTCGTGCTCGCGCGGCTTAGGGATAGGCTCGGGCTTTGCAAAGTGCGTAATGCGATACGGAATGGGATCAGCGATACCGGGAACCATATAGCCCACAAAAATGTCCGGAACCACGCAGCCAAACAAGAAGGCATTGCGGTCACGAACGCTATCGGCAAGCACGCCAGCACGCGCCAGCAAGCGCTCCGTTTGAGCGATATGAATGTTCCAACTTGGCATAGCCACCCCCATAAAAACCTGGATAACTATACCATCACGGCAAAGCCGCGCGGACGGCTACGCACGCTCTACGCAGCAACTATTCCGCAGCACCGCTTTCGGTTCCATACGACGGCACGGGCGCCTCGACCACATGGTGATATCGATCGATATAGATGGCACGGGCCCCCAGGCGGCGCACCAAATCCTGGTGATGTGTACTCATCAAAACCGTCTTACCGGCGGCAACGTAGGCCAACAAAAAGTTGACCACAATGTCGCACGAGTCCTCATCGAGCCCGTTGGTGGGCTCATCGAGCACTAGGATATCGGGGTTCATCGACACGACTGCCGCCAGCGCCACACGCTTCTTTTGCCCGCCCGAAAGCTGATAGGGCGAGGCGTCGGCAAGGTCGGCAACCTGGAACAGCCCCATGGCATCGCGCACGCGGCGCTCGAGCTCGCCTGCCGGCAACCCCATTTGAGCCGGACCAAAAGCGACTTCCTCGCCCACCGTGGCGCAGAACAGCTGAGCATCGGCATTTTGAAACACAAAACCTACGCGCTGGTGGAAGCGCTGAGCGGCCGCAGAATCCTTTAGAAACGCCGCATCGATCACGTGCCCGTCAAACAGGTATGCCCCTTCGTCCGCAAGTTCAAGGCCGTTGATAAGGCGCATAATCGTCGTCTTACCGCAGCCGTTGGGACCGAGCAGGGCAACGAGTTCACCACGATCGACCTGCAGCGACACGCCATCGACAACCGTATGCCCCGCATAGGAGAACACTACGTCGCGAAACTCGATGAGCGGCGTGGCCTCGGCGCTTGCAGCACCGCTCGCGCCCATCGCGCCATTTGTATCATTTGCCAAAACGTCGCCCTTCCCTATTCATATCGACGGTTCGACCGCCCGCGTTACAGCACCGCGCGCAACACGGCAAGCAGAACCACAACGGCCGCGTAAACGACATCGCGCCAGCCAAAGCCGATCCGTGCAGGCGCCGGATACACGCCGGCAAAGCCGCGGCACAGCATGGCCTCGTCCATCGCGCGACTGAATTCCATCGCCTTGATAAAGGTCATGCCCATGATACCCGCGATCGAATCGGTACGCGAAAATCCCTCAGGCGCGGAATCGACGCTGCGCAGCATGACCGACTCGCACAGATCGTGCGCCGTGCGACCCAGCACCTCGATGTGCTTGAGCGCCATATCAAACGTAAAGATAACTTCGTCGGGTAGATGCAGCATTTTGAGCGCCGCCGACATGCGGCTCCACGTGAGGGTCCACGAAACACCCAGCACCAGCGACACATTAATAAACGTCTTGAGCGCGATCTTGAGCATGGCGCCCGCGGCAGAAGCGCCCAGCAGCAAGGCGGGCAGCACCAGAACCACCGCGAGCCCTGCAGCGCCAAGCGCCGGCACAAAGGTTGCCCGCAGCCCGCGTACGGGGCGCACGGCAACGAGTACCAGCGCGATAGCCGCCATCAGCATGAGGTACAGCGGACTCTGTGTCAGACACGCACACAGGACGCAAACGAACATCCCCACCAGGCGCACCGGAGCCGAAACGCAAGAAAGGGCGCGGTCGACCATCGACCCGCCCTCGTGCGCGCCTCCACCCAGGCGAACCCGCTCAAGCAGGCTCGCCAGGTGCAGGACATTCTTTTGCATCACACGATGCCGAGCCCCCATGGGCTCGTAACGCTGCTCGACCGCAAGCCAGCTAGGCAGCTCGGCTATTGCCATGAGCACCGCTTTCCTTGACCGTCAACGAGACCAGGCGGAATGCGATGGTAAGCACCGCCACGCCAATCACGCCCGAGAGGATATACATCGCGGCCTGGCCGGCAAAGCCAAGACCCTGCTCCTCGGAATAGGCCTGAAGGTAATCGCCCGTGGGCAGCGCATCGGCAAAGGTCGGAGCATCAAGGCCGACCGAAGCCTGCAGACTGTCGTCGCCAGCCTCCTGGACGGCAGTTGCGGCGCCCTCGGCATCCCACTCGCCCCAAGCGTCACCGGTGGCAAGCAAGCCGAGCGGCGTAGCCACGACAAGCACGGCGACCAGGATGAGCGTGGGAACCAGCGAGGTCTTCTTGGCAGCAGTGCCCTCGGCAGCAAACTGGCCATCGACGGCCTCGGGCCCGACGATAAAGCTCGGCGCCGTCTTCTTAATGAAACCGTAGATGGCGGCGGTCGCCACGCCCTCGACCACACCGGCTACCAGCATATGCGGAATCAACATGGCCGGAATGGCCACAGACAGCGGGAAGGGGCAGTACAGTGGGGCACCCGAGGCGTTGGTGAAGAGCATCGGCTGAATGCCAAACTCGATGGCAGCGCACAGGGCAGCCACGCACAAGCCAACGCAGCCGCTCACGATGGCAGAAACCGAAGTACCCCAGCTCTTGTCGTGCAGGCGGCCGTTGAGCGCACGAAATACGATAGCGGCAACAAATGGCAGCACAAAGGCCATATTAAAACAGTTGGCACCAAAGGACAGGATGCCGCCGTCGCCAAACAGCAGCGCCTGCAGCGCCAGCGCGACCGAGACAGCAATGGCCGCAGCCTCGGGGCCCAACAGCAGTGCGATGAGGGCGCCGCCGACAGCGTGACCCGTGGTGCCGCCGGGCAGCGGCACGTTGAACATCATGAGCAAGAAGGAGAATGCGGCGCAGATGCCCAGGAAAGCCATGTGCTCGCGATCGAGCGTGGCGCGCACCTTCTTGATGCAATGAACCCACACGGGGACCATCGCCACCGCCATGACGGCATCAGTCTGCGGGGACAGGTAGTTATCTGGAATGTGCATATACGCCTCCCGGTTGTCGGCGCACAGAATTGCAACGCCGCTTGAATCACCTTGCCAGTGTTACGTATTGTCAGATTCGTAACACGCCGCGGGCTATCATAGCAAAACGGCGCGCTGCCTACAAAGCAGCACGCCGTTATGTAATGCGTGTGTCATATATGCAGGCTCAGCAATGCCTTTTCCGAACACCGCGGTCACGCAGGACCCCGCAGCAACTGCCGAGGGGTCCTGCGCTCCCAGCGCAAATCCTAGCCGCGAACCTCGCCGTTTACGCCCTTGCACACCTTGGTGACAATCTTCTGGTGCGCCTTCTCGACCTCTTCGCTGGTGAGCGTGTGGTCGTCGGAGCGATACGTAAGCGCAAAGGCCATGGATTTCTTGCCCTTGCCGATGCGGACCGGATCGCGGTAGACATCGAACAGGCGCACGCCCTCGAGCAGCTTGCCGCCGGCACTCGTAATACGACGCTCAAGATCCTCGCAGGTCACAGTGTTGTCGACCACGATAGCAAGGTCGTGCTCAACGGCCGGGTACTGCGAGAACTCGCGGTAGTTCTCCTGGTTGCGGGCGCCCTTGATCAGCTTGTCCAGGTCGAGCTCAAAGGCAACGACAACCTCGTCGATGCCCATCGCCTCGCGCGCCTCGGGGTGAATCTCGCCGACCCAGCCCAGCACGGTACCGCCCGAGAGCACCTCGGCAGCACGACCCGGCTGCAAGAAGGCATAGCCCTCGCCCTCGACGGGACGGAAGCGAACCTTCTCGATGCGCAGCTGGGCAAGCAGCTCCTCAACGATGCCCTTGCCAAAGAAGAAGCGCAGCTTACGGTACTTCATGTTCCAGGACTGCTCGCTCCACTGGCCCGACAGCACGCCCGCCACGGACTTGGTCTCCTTGGGCAGGCTGGCGTTCTCGCGACCGTGGAACAGGCTGCCGACCTCGTACAGATGCACGTTGGGCGTGCCGTGGGCCTCGTTGTAGGCCACAGACTGCAACAGGCCTGGCAACAGCGAGCGGCGCATCTCGGTCTGCTCGGCGACCAACGGGTTCATGAGCACCACGGGGCAACCGCGGCCCTCGGTGGACATGCCGATCTTCTCCAGGTCGCCCGGGGCGGCAAAGCCAAAGGTCGTGGTCTCGTTGAGGCCGCAGGCGCGCAGGATCTCGCCGACCTTGCGGGTGAGCTTCTGCTCACGGGTCAGGCCGCCGATGTGGTTCTTGGCAGCCGGGATGGTCGCCGTCACGCGGCCCATGCCCCACAGGCGCAGGACCTCCTCGATCAGATCGATCTCGCGCGGCAGGTCGGGGCGGAAGCTCGGCGGAGTGACCATAAAGTCCTCGCCGTCGCGCTCGACGGTGCAGCCCAGGCGGGTGAGCGAGCGCTCGATAAAGTCGGACTCGATGTCGGCACCGCAGATGGCGTGCACGCGGGCCAGGCGCAGCTTGATGCTGTCGATGGTCTTGGGCGCGGGGAACACGTCCACATAGCCGGGAGCGACCTCGCCGCCGGCGATCTCCTCAATCAGCGCGCAGGTAACGTTGGCAACATCCACGCAGCCGGTCTCGTCAACCTGGCGCTCAAAGCGAATGGAGGCGTCGGAGATCAGCGAAAGGTCGCGGCTGGTGTGCGAGGTGCGGCCGGCGTTGAAACAGGCGCTCTCGACCATCACGTCGACGGTGTCGTCCTCGATCTCGGAATCCATGCCGCCCATAACGCCGGCCAGCGCCACAGGGCGCTCGCCGTCGGTGATGAGGCCCATGCCGGCGTCGAGCACGCGCTCCTCGCCGTCGAGCGTCGTGAACTTCTCATCCTGCTGGGCGGCGCGAACCACCACGCGACGGTGGCCATCGCGCTCGGCAAAGGTGTCCAGGTCAAAGGCGTGCAGCGGCTGACCGGTGAGCATCATCACATAGTTGGTGATGTCGACAATGTTGTTGTGCGGACGCACGCCCAAGGCGTTAAGGCGCTTGACCATCCAGTCGGGCGACGGGCTGACCTTGACGTTGCGCACGATGCGGGCAACGTAGCGGTCGCACAGGCCCTCGTCGGCAATCTCGACGGAAAGCTCGTCGTCGGTCGCGCGGCCGGTCTCGGCCTTGATGGCGGGCAGCTCAACGTGGAAATCGCGGTCGAAGATGGCGCCGGTCTCGCGGGCCATGCCGATCATGGACAGGCAGTCGGGGCGGTTGGGCGTAATCTCGCAGTCGAGCACGGTGTCGCTCGAGCCCACATACTCGGCAAACGGCATGCCACAGGGCGTATCCTCGGGCAGGATCATAATGCCGGAGTGGTCGCCGCCCAGACCGAGCTCGCGCGCGGAGCAGTTCATGCCCATGGACACGACACCGCGAAGCTTGCTCTTCTTGATCTTGACGTCGCCGGGCAGAACTGCGCCGATCATGGCCGTGACGATGTGGTCGCCGGCCTCAAAGTTCTGCGCGCCACAGACGATCTGCAGCGGGGCGGGGTTGCCGTCGGCGTCGAGGTTCTTGTCGCCCACGTCGACCGAGCACACATACATGTGGTCGCTATCGGGGTGCGGGGTCTTGGTGAGCACCTTGGCGGTCACCACGTGGTCGAAGGACTCGCCCACGGTGTCGATCGCCTCGACCTCGGTGCCGGTACGGATATATTCGTCCGAAAGGGTCTTGGGATCCTCCGGAATATCGATCATGGTCTTGAGCCAGTCGTAAGAAACGCGCATGTAGCTCTCCTAGTTCTTAATCTCCGCATAGGGAGGAAATATCAAATGAAGACGTTCGCCTTAGGGTTGTCCAGGTGCCCCAGGTTGGCGTGAAAGAGGAGCGACGCGTACTAAAGGTACGCGAGCGACGGTTTGAACGCCAAGATGGGGTGCCTGGGCAAGCCTAAAATTGGTTCAGGAAGCGCATATCGCCCGTCATGAGCGTTCTGAGGTCCGGCAGGTCGTAGCGCAGGGCCGCGACGCGCTCGGCGCCAATACCAAAGGCGAAGCCGGTGTACTTCTCGGGGTCGATGCCGCAGTTGATCAGGACGTTGGGGTCGACCATGCCGCAGCCCAAGATCTCGATCCAGCCGCTGTGCTTGCAGAAGTTGCAGCCCTTGCCGCCGCACACGTGGCAGCTCACGTCCACCTCGCAGCTGGGCTCGGTGAAGGGGAAGAAGTGCGGGCGGTAACGCGTCTTGCGATCCTCGCCAAACATGCACTTAACAAAGTAGTCGAGCGTGCCCTTCAGGTCGCCAAAGGTGATGCCCTCGTCGACGACCAGGCCCTCGATCTGGTTGAACTGCGGCAGGTGGCAGGCATCGGCCGTGTCGGGACGGTAGACGGTGCCCGGGCAGATCATGTAGATGGGCGGCTTCTGCGACTCCATAGTGTGAATCTGCACGCCCGAAGTCTGGGTGCGCAGCAGCACGTCGGACTCGCCGTGGGCGTGAGCCTCGGGGTGCGCGACGCTGCCGGGGTTGTTGTCGACCACGTAGAAGGTATCGCGGGCCGAGCGGCTCGGGTGATCCATGGGAGCGTTGAGCGCGGTGAAGTTGTAGTAGGAGGTGTCGACCATGGGGCCGGACTCGACGGTGTAGCCGATGCCGCAGAAGATGTCCTCGGCCTCCTCGATGATTTGCTTGATCAGGTGCTGGTGGCCGATCTGCGGACGGATGCCCGGCAGCGTGATGTCGACGGCGTCGTGCTCCAGTGCGCGCTTGAGGGCGGCGGCCTTCATCTCGGTGTTGCGCTCGTCGAGCATGCCCTCAATCAGCTGGCGCATCTCGTTGGCTCGTTTGCCCATCACGGGACGATCCTCGGGGGCGAGCTTGCCCATCATGCGCATCAGGCCGGTGATGCGGCCCTTGCGGCCGAGCAGCTCAACGCGCGCAGCCTCGAGCTTGGCTGCGTCGTCGGCGCCTGCGACGAGCTCCTTGGCCTCTTCCTCGAGTTTGACCAGATCATCAATCAGACTCATGTCTTCCCTTTCGTCTCTCGCGCTCTCCGTTTGCCGAGGCGGCTGCCACCGTCTGGCGTTGTGAAAACGCGGCCCGGTTCGGTAATAAAAAAACCGCCCTCGGGCATGTGCATTGCCCAAGGACGGTTGAATTCCGCGGTACCACCTTGTTTGACCCGGCGGATGTCTGGCCCGCCGCGCCCACTCTGTGCCCCTTGTCGCGAGGCTCACGGCTTCCCTACTGGGGCTTCGCCGCCGCTGGCCGCGTGCCCGTTGAGGTCGCTGCTCGGGAGTGAACGCTTGGCCCTTGTCACCACAGGAAGGCTCGCAGCCCATGACCTTCCCTCTCTTGCCGGCGACGCGGCGGGCAAAACCCTCTCCGTCAACGCATTGGGCTATAGGATAACACATTCTGCGTGTGCATCGCCGCGTTCCGTTTTGTTCGCACTGGGTACAAGGCAGGTAGCTGTGCAAACTGGCCGCACGCCCACCCGTGGCGCTCGACCTGCGAGATCAAGGATATAGGTATGGGAAAGAAACTCGATAAGAAGGCCGAGCCTGCAGCGGGCAAGACATCCAAAGGCATGAAGGTCGATAAGGCCGTCAAAAAATTCCGCAAGCTCGAAGGCAAGCTGTGGACTCGCGAGTACCTGCTCAAGATTGCCGAGTTCGATGGAGCGACGATTGCTCCTGCCAACGGCGCAGCAGCGCGTGCCGACGCCATGGGCACGCTTGCCGGCGAGCATCACAAGCTGCTGACCAGCGAGAAGTCCGTTGAGCTCGTACGCTCGTTAGCGCGCGAGACCGTCGCCGGCGGCAAAATCGACGACCCTCAGCTGCTCGACGAGATCCGTGTGCTCGGCCGCGATCAACGTGAGGCCAGTGCCATCCCCACCGAAGAAGCCGAGGCCTGGACCAGGCTCACCTGCGAGGCGGACGCCGTGTGGCACAAGGCCAAGGCAGCCAACGACTGGGCGAGCTTTGAGACCTATGTGGATAGAATCGTCGCCCAACTTAAGCATCAGGCCGAGCTCATGGACCCCAAGCGCGATCCATACGACGTTTGGCTCGACCAGTACGAGCGCGGCCTTTCCGCCAAGAGCTTCGACGCGTTTTGCGACGAGGTCAAGGCCACGGTCGTGCCGCTCGTGCACGCCATCGGCGAGCGCGGCCAGCAGCCGGCTGCCGACTTTTTGCACGCCCACGTGCCCGAGGCTGCCCAGCGCGCCATGAGCTTCGACCTTATGAAGCTTGTCGGCCTGGACCTGGACGACACCACGCTTGCCTTTACCGAGCATCCGTTTAGCGAGGGCTTTGCCGTGGGTGATGCGCGCATCGCGACGCACATCTACGAGGACGACTGCATCTCCAACGTCTACAGCATCATCCACGAGGCGGGGCACACCATGTACGAGCTGGGCGTCAATCCCGCCTACGCGCGCACGTGCTTGGAGGGCGGCACCTCCATGGGCATCCACGAGAGCCAGAGCCGCTTTTTCGAGACCACCGTGGGTCGCAGCCGCGCCTTTATGGGCCCGCTGCTCGAGGTGCTGCGTCGTCACGCGCCCGAGGTTTACGGCAGCGTGGACGAGGACACGCTCTACCGCGCCGTGAACATCGCGCAGCCGTCGTTGATCCGCACCGAGGCCGACGAGCTCACCTATCCGCTGCATATTATGGTGCGCTACCAGATCGAGCGCATGCTGTTTGCCGGCGAGGCTGCGGCCAAGGACATCCCCGCGCTTTGGAACCGCTTTATGGACGAGTACCTGGGCATTCCCGTTCCCGACGACACGCACGGCTGCCTGCAGGATACGCATTGGAGCGGCGGTTCGTTTGGCTACTTCCCCACGTATGCGCTGGGTAGCGCCTACGATGCCATGTTTGTGCCGGCCATGTGCCGCGACGGCGTCGACCTTACCGGTGCCTGCGCGAGCGGCGATCTGGCGCCCGTCCGCGCCTGGCTGGGCGAGCACATTTGGCAGTGGGGCCGCGCCAAAGACGCGCCGGAACTCATCAAGGGCGCCTGCGGCATGGCCTTTGACGCCCGCTACTACTGCAGCTACCTGCAGGACAAGTTCACCACGCTGTACGAGCTGTAAGGATTGACCAGCACGCCATCGCCAACGCCAACTATGTTGACGCCAATGTCTTGGCAACGTCAGCGAAAACGACCCTAAGCGAGCAAGGTGACGTGAAATGAAAGGGCGCTG